>NZ_JAAATZ010000001.1:2492500-2792500 GCF_010119235.1 Flavobacterium phycosphaerae
ACATCCATGGCATTCATTCGCTTCCATTCATTGGCAACTTTAGTTTTAAAATATCCTTGTCTTATAGCTTCGGCATAACTTTGTGTTGTTCCTTTTTTAATAGCAAACCAATCGGTAGCATTGTGCAACATTCTATGAACGTTTTCTGGTTTTATATCGGACCATTCACTCAGAATAATAGGCACGGTTGGCAAATCATCAATCCCTTTTCTGAACGTTGGATCATCAGGTTTTTTATTCATAATGAATGAACCATACATTCCGATTTGTTCCTGTAACCCCGAGTGACTATGATACCAATGCGTTCCGTGTTGGATGATTGGAAATTTATATAAATGCGTTGTATGTGGTTTAATAGGCATTTGTGTTAAATTAGGGACACCATCTTCTTTATTTGGTAAGAACAAACCATGCCAGTGCATAGATGTTTCTTCATTTAACTCATTATGGACATATATTTCGGCAATATCACCCTCTGTAAAAGTTAGAGTAGGCATTGGGATTTGTCCATTTACGGCAATAGCGTGTTTTTGTTTTCCGGAAAAATTTACAATGGTATCGCGAACGTATAAATCGTACCGGACCGTTTTTTGAGCTGATACTGTTATAGTTATAAGCATTACTATAAGCGAGAACTTTTTTTTCATAATTTGTTTTGTTAAAGCTTTAAATTTCTTAGTCTCAATGCATTTACAATTACTGAAACCGAACTAAAACTCATTGCTAAAGCAGCAATCATTGGCGACAATAAAATTCCAAAAAATGGATATAAAACCCCTGCTGCAATTGGAACACCTAACACATTATAGAAAAATGCAAAAAATAAGTTCTGTTTAATATTTCTCATAACAGCATGGCTTAAATTCTTGGCTTTTACAATGCCTTGCAAATCGCCTTTTACTAAAGTTATTTTGGCACTTTCTATGGCTACATCTGTTCCGGTTCCCATAGCTATTCCTATATTAGCTTGTGCCAAGGCCGGAGCATCATTTATACCATCGCCTGCCATGGCTACAATTTTACCTTCGGATTGTAAACGTTTAATTTCATTTAATTTATCTTCTGGTAAACATCCTGCTTTGTAGGATGATAAGTTTAATTCATCTGCTACGGCTTTGGCTGTATTAACATTGTCGCCAGTTAACATTATTACTTCAACACCTTGTTGCATTAGTTCTTTTATAGCTTCTTTACTCGATATTTTAATTGCATCAGTAATTGAGATATAACCAACTGCAATGCCATCAACAGCAATATATGAAACAGTTTTTCCTAGTTTTTGTTCGGCAATAATTTTGTTTTCCAAATCATTTGATACACTTGCCTTTACTTGTTCCATTAGTTTTTTATTTCCTAATGCTACTTTTTTATTGGTTACTGTTCCCGTAACTCCTTTTCCTGCCACGGCTTCAAAATCTTTTACCTCGATTAAAGAAATGGATTTTGATTTAGCATAGTTCACAACAGCTTGTGCTAACGGGTGTTCGCTGTGTTGATTTAAAGAAGCAATAGCTCGGATTAGTTCATCATCATTGTTATTAGATGCATAAATTTTTTCAACAGATGGCTTTCCTTCGGTGATAGTTCCTGTTTTATCGGTAATTAATACATTAACCTTATTCATGTTTTCTAAAGCGTCAGCGTTTTTTATCAAAACACCAGATTGTGCGCCTTTACCAACACCTACCATTACTGACATGGGCGTTGCCAAACCGAGAGCACAAGGACACGCAATAATTAGTACTGCGATTGCATTAATAAAGCCATAGACTAAAGCAGGTTCGGGACCAAATTTTGCCCAAACGAAAAAGGTTATTATCGATATGAATACAACAATTGGCACAAAATATTTGGCGATGCTATCGGCTAATTTCTGAATAGGGGCTCTGGATCGTGAAGCATCGTTTACCATTTGCACGATTTGAGAAAGCAGGGTTTCTGAACCCACTTTTTCGGCAACCATCACAAAGGATTTGTTTCCGTTTATTGTTCCTGAAATTACGTTATCGCCTTTCTTTTTATCGACAGGAATTGGTTCGCCCGTAATCATGGCTTCATCTATACTGCTTTCCCCGTCGGTTATTTTTCCGTCAACAGGGATTTTGTCTCCAGGTTTTACTCTTAATAAGTCACCTTTTTTAATGTCATGGATTGAGATTACTTTATCGCTTCCATCAATAACCAATGTAGCTTCGGTTGGTGCGAGTTTTAATAATTCTTTAATTGCTCCGCTGGTTTGACTGTGCGCTCTGGCTTCTAACAATTGGCCCAGCAAAACTAAAGTCAGAATAACTGTAGTTGCTTCGAAGTATAATAGTACTGTACCATGTTCCGTCTTGAATTCATTTGGAAAAATATCAGGGAAAAACATTCCGACTAAACTAAACAAAAATGCCACTCCTGTACCGATTCCGATGAGGGTAAACATATTCAAATTCCAAGTGATTATTGATTTCCAGGCGCGGACAAAGAATATCCAACAAGCATAAAAAACCACTGGAAGCGATAGTATTAATTGCACCCAATTCCATTTTGAGGCATCCATTATTTGCAATAAAGGATTATTGTGCGCCATTTCTATCATTGCAATAGCGAAAATGGGAACTGTGAAGACTACTGCTATTTTCATTTTCTTAACCAAATCTTTATAGGTCTTTTGGTCTTCGGTGTCAGTAGGATTCATTGGTACTAAATCCATTCCGCAGATAGGACAAGAACCCGGATTTTCGCTAATTACTTCGGGATGCATTGGACAAGTATATAGAGCCTTGCTAACGATTAGTTCTGGTGCTTTGACTAAATCCATTCCGCAAACAGGGCAGTCACCTGCTTTGTCATAAACTTTTTCTCCTTCACAATGCATTGGGCAATAGTATTTTCCATTAGCATTACTTGGCGCTTTTATTTCATTTTTGTGGCTGTGAGAATGTGTGGAGCAACAAGATTTTGAAGTAGCTTCCTTTGTATTTGATTCCTGTGGATTTTTTCCATTAGTCATTTTTATGGTGTATTTTCCAACTGCTGTTAATGCTTCTTGAAGCTGTGTTGTTGGAATGTGTTTTTCAATAGTTATAGTTGCTATGGGTGGGTTTAATGAAACTTTGGCTTCAACGCCAGCAATAGCATTCAATGTTTTTTCGACTTTGGCACGACAACCATCACAAGTCATTCCGGTAATGTTATAAGTATGTATCATCCTGTTGTTATTTTAATACAAATTTCCAGTTATAGCGGTTTATTGGAGTTGCACAATTTTGGGTTTGAGTTGCATGATTTTGGGTTTGAGTTAAAACTCCTTTTTTTTAAAAATATTATAAGGTTCCAATTGATTTTGCTATTTTATCCATTATTGAATGGTCTGAACCGAATTTGCAAATGGCATCACAATTGACTCTCAATTCCGAAAACAATATGTATTTGATAACCATTTTTGAATTTTTAATAGCAGGTCTGTTGAGTTGCTGAATCACATCTTTTTCACGGCTATCGGGGATGATGATATAGAATACTTCATCACCATCGGAAATGCTAAAATAGAGGTCGGAAAGACGTAATATCCCGGAGTAAATACTAGTGCTTTTTTCTACTTCAAATGCTCCAATAATGTTATTGGTTCCTTTTTCAAACCAAAGTACATCAATAAGTTTAATGGTGTTTTGTGTATCTTTATCGCAAGGTAACTCCGGAAATTTATTCATAGAGATAAAAGAAAAACTTTGCCCATTGAATGATTTACTCTTATCATTACTGGCAGGTGTAACATCAAAACCTAATGACGCTCCAATTTTTAATAAATGGTATTGCATTTCACTATGAAGATTTTCTTCCTGTTTTTCTTCCTGAATTTCCTTTTGGCGTTTTACAATGTTTTTTTCAAACTTATTTCGTTCTTCTTCGCTCAAATATTCATCATTACCAATTAACATTTTTTGCGTACCGATTTCAAAACACAATCCTGCGATTGCTCCTAAATCATTGGATAATTCAGATTTATGTGCGCTGTTTGTTTCGAGTAGTGTTTCACGGATTTTTAGGTATTCTGTCCAACTTCCTAATTTCTTTTTGTCTTTGTACAAGAAATTAAATCCGTTGAGAATAGCTGTATTGAATGGCGGAAACCAGGTTGGATGTATAAAATACAAAATACTTGCCACTGCCGGTCCAAGCCCCTTAATTTTGAGCGCATCTAATTTTACAATTTCTTTCACCATTTGCTCTTCCGATTTAGCATTGATGCAGTTTTCGAGGAATTGGCCAAAGGCTATTTTGTTGTTTTGGTTTTCATAAATATCGGGAATGCGCAATTTGGGTTTCCAATAGAAAGGATGTGCCACGCCAACAAAAACTTGTTTTTGTTCTGCAATACAATTCAACACAAATTCTAAACTACTTTCTTTAAAATCATTTGGGAAGTTTTTATTTTTGATATCCTCTATGACCTGCAAAACACCACGCCGAATTGTTCGGAATGCTTTTAGTCTTTGGTCATTGTCAACAAACCACGTATTGTAAACACTTTCGTTGTCGTTTTTGTATTGCTGTATTATTTGATTAAGATTGTTCATCGTTACTATTTAAATTACATTTTCATTCCTTCCATGGGGTCGCTACCTTTACGGAATTTATATTCACTATTAATAGCATAAGTTCCGGTAATCACTATTTTTTTTGAAGCATCAATTTCTGATTTTATTTCAATCATCCCGTTGGTTTCAATGCCTGTTTCAACCATTAGGTTTTCAAACACACCTGGTCTTTTTTCAACCCATATATAGGAGGCGTTTTGCTCTCGTATAACAGCATCTGTAGGTATAAAAAGCCCTTTAACGGCTGCTTGGTTTATTTTGGCAATGGCCTGCATTCCCGGTTTTAGTTGTAAATTTTGATTTGGTATTTGCAACCTAATTAACAGCAGTCTCGTATTGGGTATTATTTCAGGATTGATAAATGAAATTTTAGCCTTTATTGTTTTTTCCGGAAAGTCAGCAAAGGAAACAGTAGCTGATTGCCCCACAGACAGATTCCTAGCGTAGTTTACGTTTACTTGTATTTCGAGCCAAAGAGTGTTTAAATCAGCTAATTTAATCAAGGGACTACCTTCCATTACATAACTGCCTTCTGTTGCTATTATTTCTGAAACATAGCCGCTTGTATTACTGTAAAATGTGGTATATGGTGAAACATCTATATTCCCTTTATTATTTTCAATCTGACTGTTTGTTACCCCATAATATTGCAATTTTTGCTTGGCTGCTTTGAGTAAGTTTTGAGCATTTTTCCCAAAATCACCCGGCATAGCCAATTGCTTATAAGCTGCACTATAATCTTGTTTTGCAATGGCAATATCTTCACTATACAAACTATAAACCGGAGTGTTTTTTTTGACATATTCCCCTGTTGTTTTCAAGAACAATTTTTCAATTCTGCCCATTGCTTTTGCAGAAATCGTAGCAACCTTTTCCTGATTTATTGTCAAAACACCGGTAAAAGTTTGATTTAAGCTACTTTGAGTTTCGGCAATAGTTTGTGTCGTGATATTGCCTAATTTTATTTGCTGTTTGCTTAAACTAATTTCGTTAACGTCTGTTTGCTCATTTGTTTCAGGATTCATATCATGACCACTATGGTCTTCTTTGTCTTTTGAGTGGCATGCTGATAATACGATAAATACTATTATCAGTATTCCAATGTATTTTGTTTTTTTCATTGTTACTTGGTTTTAATGAAGCTCTCGCTATCAATTAAAAATTGGGCGTTTTTTGCAATAGTATCATTAGAAGAAATTCCGTTTAAAACTTGAACATAATCGTTGTTTTCTAATCCTGTTTTTATTGCAATTGCTTGAAATCCGTTTTCTTTTTTAAGAAATACAACTTTTTGATTTCCTAAACTAACCATAGACTCTTTTGGTAACCAAATGGCTTTTGTTGATTTGACTTTTACAATCCCTTGTAATCTTGAGCCAATAGGCAGTTTAAGTTTATTGTTGTTTAAATACACCCTTATTCTGTTGGTTTTATCCGCTTGATTTAATTGTGTTTCCACAAAATTTATTTGGCTGTTAATAGTGTCATTTTCATCTAATTCAGAGGTAATTGCTATCGGTTGATTTATTTTTATACTATTATCATAGCCCTGAAGCACATTAAAAACTCCCCAAACTTTGTCTGTATTCAATAGTTTAAAAACAATAGCACCTTTGGTAATATAACTTCCTTCTTTGATGTCTAATGTTTCTGTATTACTGCTTGCATCCGTCATTGCAGCAACATTAGCATCCGTCATTTTATCTGTACCCATCACGATTCCGGAGGCTGGGCTGTATATGGTTACGGTTGGGTTTGTTTTTTTGGTTGCTATGAGCCCATTAATTTGATTGCCGGTCATACCGTATAACAACAATTTTTGTTTGGCCGCATTAATAATAGATTTGTTTTCGGTATCGTTTGTAATTAGGTAAATGAAATTTTGTTGTTCCGTAAGCAATTCCGGACTGTATATTTCGAATAATTTTTGACCTTTAGTAATCTTCTGAAATTTGTAGTTCACATACAATTTTTCAATTCTACCGTTGATTCTTGCTGCGATGTTAGTGGCTGAGTTTTGATTAAATGCCACTATTCCGGGTAAAACTATGTCATTGCTAATTGCAGTGTCTTTTGCTGTTGTTGTTTCAAAATTCCCCACGATAAAATTATCGGTTGGTTTTAAAAGGTGTTCTATTTTATCATTATGATTTGAATGGTCTTTTGTTACTTTTTCAACTAAAGTCATTCCACAAATAGGACAATTTCCCGGTTGTTTTCTAATGATTTGTGGGTGCATTGAGCAGGTATATAGTATTTCCTGTTGTAAATGTTCAGAGTGACTTTCTGATTTTTGGAAATAAAAATAGCCGCCAATTCCAACGGAAATCAATATTATAAATGTCACTATGTATTTTAAATACTTATTCATAACTATTTTATTTCGAGTTGCTTTTCAATTTCTGTTTGCGTCAATAGGATAGCCTGTAATTTATCTAAAATATCCATTTGCGTCATGTTTAAGGCTTCCCAGGCATCTAAAGTCACAAATAAGTCACCTGTGTTATTTTGCCATGCTAAAACTGCTGTATCGTAGTTTTTTTTTAGCGCAGGGATGCTACTTTTTTCGGCTATACTGTATTGCTTTTTTAAATTATTTAACTCTGTAATCATGCCAGAAAGCATACCGGAGGTTTCATTTAAAATCATTTGCTTTTGCCAATTGAGGCTTTCCTTTTTAATTTGAAAACTATTGATATTGGCTTTATTCATCTTTGTTGACCAAGGCATTGGAATAGTTATCATCCCCATTAATGAGAATTGTTGCGGTTGTTCACCAAAGGCAAACATATGATCGTATTTAATTCCAAATTCAGGCAAAAATTTCGTTTTTTCCGCTTCAATTTTTAGCTGGTTTAAAGCGATGGTTTTATCTATTGCTTTGATGTCACTTCTGCTTTGGGAAAGGGAAAGAGAATCTGTTTTTATAGTTGCAAAGTCATTTAAGGTATAGTTGGTATCGATTTCAAAAGGAGTATTTATATCACGTGCCATTAATGTATTGAGCATTATTCTTTTTTGAGAAACGTCATTTTGCAACATAACAATCATACTTTCCAGTTTGCTGTACTCGGATTTTGCTTTGTAGTAGGATGGCAATTTATCCATATTGTATTGATACCTAATTTCCATACTCTTAATCATATATTCTAAAAGTAACAGGTTATCATTAGCAATTTGAATTTTTTTAGTGCTGACAATCCACTGGTAATAATTTGTTTTTGCAATAGCATTTAACTGATTGATGGTGTAGTTTTTGTTTTCAGTTTCTACTGAAGACATGGCGCTCATGTATTTATAATCAGCATTTAGCTTCTTCGCATTTGGAATCATTTGAGTAACACCTAGCATATAAGAACCCATTCCCGGAGACATATCATCTGCTTTCCAAAGTTTCGTATTATATGGGGCCATATATATCCCTGTTTCAATTTGAGGAGGCATCCAACTTTTGGCTCCTTTGGCCGCTGCATCCATACTTTGGATATCGGCATCATACATCTTTAATTGAGGATTATTGGTTTTGATATTGGTCAAAACCTGATCCAGTGTAATTGTTTGTGCTACTATCGTAGTAGTGAATATCAAACAACTTAGTACCATATAATGTTTTTTACTTAGCATTGATAATATCTATTTTTCCTTTTGTTTTTAATTCGCGAAGTTTTACCATTTCAAAAACAACCGGAGTTACTAATAATACATATATTGTTGAGGTTATTGTACCACCAATAAGTGGCACAGTAATAGGAAGCATGACATCGGCACCGGTACCTGTTGCCCAAAGAATAGGAATTAAACCAAAGAGTGAAACGGAAACCGTCATTAACTTTGGTCGTAACCTTTTGGCAGAACCCTCAATGATATATTCTCTTAAAATAGCTTCTGTGATTGTTTCTTTACTGTTACCGTGTTCAGCCACCATTTTGTTCATGGCTTCATTTAAGTAAATCGTTATTAGCATTGCGGTTTCGATGGCTAAACCGAACAAAGCAATGAATCCAACCGCAACGGCTACGGATAAATTAATGCCATAAAAGTACACCATGAACACACCACCAATGAGTGCAAAAGGAACGGTAATCATTGTGATTATTGCTTCTTTCATGGAACGATATGTAAAATACAGAATTAGAAAAATTATCATGATAACAATAGGCATAATCAGGCTCAATGTTTTATTGGCTCTGAGTTGGTTTTCCCATTGGCCACTCCATTCAATATAATATCCTTTAGGCATTTTGGTCATCATATCGTTTAGTCTCTTTTGAGCCTCTTTTACGGTACTACCCAAATCGCGATCACGAACATTAAACAATACACTGCCACGAAGCATGGCGTTTTCACTATTTATCATTGGTGGACCATCACTTATTGAGATATTGGCAACGGTCTCTAATGGAATTGGCCCAAATTGCATGGTTTGTACTTGTAGTTTTTTTAATGCTTCCAGACTATTTCGGTATTCTTGTGCATACCGGGCATTTACGGAAAAACGTCTTCTTCCTTCAATGGTAGTTGTTAAGATCATGCCGCCAATAGCAGCTTCAACGACATTATTAACATCATCAATAGAAAGACCATATCTGCCAATCACTTCTCTTTTAGCTTCGATATCAATATACTTACCACCAGTTATAGGTTCTGCATATAAATCCTTTACACCCGAAGTGCCTTCCAGTGTTTTTTTAATTTTTTGCGCTAATACATTGATAGTATCTAAACTTTCGCCATAAATTTTTATACCAACATCGGTTCTGATTCCAGTAGATAGCATGTTTATTCTATTAATTATGGGCTGTGTAAAACCATTGGTCACTCCCGGTATTTGGAGCTTATTATTTATTTCGGTTATAATGTCGTTCTTTGTTTTACCTTCCCTCCATTCGCTTTTTGGTTTTAAAAGGATTATGGTTTCAATCATACTAACAGGACTATTGTCTGTAGCTGTATTTGCCCTTCCTGCTTTTCCTAAAACATGCGCTACTTCGGGAACTGATTTTATCAATTTATCCTGTACTTGCAGTAT
Source organism: Flavobacterium phycosphaerae (assembly GCF_010119235.1). NCBI lineage: Bacteria > Pseudomonadati > Bacteroidota > Flavobacteriia > Flavobacteriales > Flavobacteriaceae > Flavobacterium > Flavobacterium phycosphaerae. The sequence continues at coordinate 2,502,116 of NZ_JAAATZ010000001.1, forward strand.
GCGTTTTACTTCTGAATTAGAAACATCGGGTAATGTTACCGGCATGAACAAAATAGAACCTTCGTCTAAAGGAGGCATGAACTCGGAACCCAAACGTGTAAACATCAGCACACCAATTAATAGGGCTATTATATTTACTCCCAGAACGGTTTTTCTCCATTTTAAACACAAGGTTAGTATAGGTGTATAGAATTTTTCTAACTTTTTATTTATCGGGTTTTTTTCTTCTGGTCTTAGCTTTCCCTTTAGCAAAAAGCTTATTAATACCGGTGTAAGTGTAATGGCAAAAAAAGCATCTACAATTAGAATAAATGACTTGGTGTAAGCCAATGGACTAAATAATTTGCCTTCCATGCCTGAAAGAAGAAATACAGGTAAAAAAGAAGCTATAACAATTATGGTAGAATAAAAAACTCCCGGACCAACTAGTTTAGAGGAAGATTCGATAATTTTCAATCTTTCTTCAGGTGATAATGGGTCGTTTTCTTTTTTGAAAATATTTTTAAATTTACTTATCATATCCACTATGTTTTAGTATTATCTAATTCCTGTTGTCGTTCAGAAATATTCCTATAGGCATTTTCTACCATAACAATTCCATCATCAACGACGACACCTATTGCTAAAGCAATTCCGGTTAAAGACATTATGTTGGATGAAATTCCAAATGCCTGTAATAAGATAAATCCAACAGCAACTGAAATGGGTAATTGTATTAATATGATTAAAGCACTTCGCCAGTGAAATAGGAAGATTAGAATTACTATGGAAACAGTAATCATTTCTTCGGTTAAAGTACCTTTTACAGAAGCTATAGCATTTTCAATCAATTCACTTCTGTCGTATGAAGTTTTGAAAGTAACTCCATCAGGAAGTCCTTTTTCTACCTCTTTCATTTTTGTTTTTACAGCCTTAATCACCTTATCGGCATTTTCTCCATTGCGCATTACGACAATACCGCCCACCACTTCTCCGGTGCCGTTTTGGTCAAAAATACCCAAACGCAAATCACCACCCATTTGTATAGAGCCGATGTCTCTAACTCTTACCGGTATGGAATTGTAATTTTTGATGGCAATAGCTTCTACATCTTTTATGTTTTTTATGTAACCAAGCCCTCTGACGATATAAGACATGTTACTCATTTCAAATTTGCGACCACCAACATCGTTGTTATTTGCTTTGACCGCATTCATAACTTCCATCATACTGACGTTATAATATTGCATTTTGAGCGGGTCTAAAACTAATTGGTATTGTTTTTCAAAACCGCCAAAAGAAGCTACTTCGGCAACGCCGGGAACTGTTTGGAGTGCAAATTTCACATACCAATCCTGCAAGGCGCGTTGTTCACCTAAATCCATTCCTTTAGCATCCAAGTGATACCAAAATATGTGACCCACACCCGTACCATCGGGACCTAATGTTGGCACAACATTTTGAGGTAAAAGTCTTTGAGCATAATTTAATCTTTCGAGCACTCGTGTTCTTGCCCAATAGGTATCGACGTTGTCTTCAAAAACGATGTATACGAAACTCATACCGAACATTGAAGCTGCCCGGATGTTTTTGATTTTAGGGATTCCTTGAAGATTTGAAACTAAAGGATAAGTTACTTGAGCTTCTATAACTTGAGGACTTCTTCCCATCCATTCTGTGAAAACAATTACTTGGTTCTCGGATAGATCAGGAATGGCATCTATGGGATTTTGTTGCACACTATAAACGCCCCAACCGAATAGACCGGCGGCAACAAGTAGCACAATAAATCGATTTTGCAGTGAGAAGGTTATTAATTTTTCGACCATGATATTAATATTCAGATGAAAGACTATCGTTTATTTTAGTTAACCATTTTATTACTTCTTGCTTTTGAGTTTTGGAAAGCTTTGCGTTTTTATGAATCAGTGTATAAGAACTTAAAGGCATTTCATCAGATTGTATTTGTTTACTAATTGCCTCTAATTTACTCCGTTGTTTACGACCGGAATAGTTTCCAAATTCATTGAAATTTAAGTCTTTTTTCCCATTGTTAATATGACTATCCATGAAAAAGCGGATAGGCTGTATATAAGAATACCATGGATAGTTTGTATTATCGCTATGGCAATCGTAGCATGATGTTCTTACTATGGTTTCAATATTTTTCGGTACGTTATACATTTCTGTAAAATTGGATGAAAAATGCTGCTCATAACCTATGTTACGAGCAGGTTGATAACATTGTATCAGCAAAAAAATAATAACTGTCATCCATGCTATTTTTTTGATGCTTTTTTTCATTTAGTACGTTTTTTTGATAGAACCACAAGTTAACATTTTGCTGCCTTGGTATGGATTTTTAATGTCTTTAACTTCGCTTATCCAAATTGCGCCTTTACCGTCATTTGCCATTGGGCAATAGTCTTGGTATAGTTGTCTGTGAGAACCGAAAATTTTAATTAAATCGTTTATATCCTTACTTAAAAGTACAAAATGTTCTCTTTGATGTTCTAATTTACCAGCGTTATCTCCAATATGTTCTGCATTTTCTTTAGCATCATCGGCAATATCAAGATATTCCTTTTTCTGTTCTGCATTTAGCGTTTTTGTATCAAATCTGTTAAGCGATGCCAATAATAATTTTCCGTTATCCGCAGCACCTTTAGAATCATCTTTTGCTAAATTGTTTTTAAGATTTATGTAGCACGTTATAATGTCATTTACATAATCTTTTGGAGTTACTGTAGCACTATCAACATTTGCTCCATTTTTTGCTATTGTATCAGTCGTTTTTGACTCTGCGGTTGGAACTGGCTCTGTCAATTCCATACCGCATTTTGAGCATTTCTCCCCCTTTTTACCGGTTACTTCCGGGTGCATTGGACAGGCATATAATTGCGAGGTACTTTCTGTTTTTTCTGAATTAGTTGTTGAAGCTTCTTTGTTTTTTTGATTACAAGAAACTAGAACAAATGCCATTGCTATGGCTGAAAGCATTATATTTTTCATTTTATTGTCTTTTTAGATTATTAGTGGCAACATTTTTTAATGAATATTTTTTTGAAAATCCACTTTATAACATTTAGTGTTTTTTTCATCTTACTTTATTTAAAGAAGGGTTTGCTATTACTACAAACCCTTCTTGTAATTACATTTTTAAAACAATACCATTTGGTTTGTTACCCACAGTAATTGTTTTGGTAACTGTATGGTTGGTTACATTTATTACAGAAACTGATTTAGCTGATTGGTTAGTAACATAAGCTGTATTTCCGTCAGTTGTAAAAGCAACAGCATGAGCACCATCACCTGCATTGATTACCCCTGCATCCATCCACATTGACATAACTGAATCCCAAGTGTAGTAATGTACTTTTGCATTCATTGGGTCGGTAACCCATAATTCATTTTTAGTTCCGTTATGAGCCGCAATACCCGGCATGAAGCCTAAAGCAATTGTTTGGTCAACAACGTTTGTAGCTACATTGATAACTGAAATAGATTGTCCGTCTTCGTTATCCACAAACATTTGTCCGTTACTTCCTGTCCAAGCACCCACCGGGTTGTTACCAACAGCCACTGTAGTTATTACTGCTTTAGTAGCCACATTAATTATAGTTACTGTATCGTCGTCTCCATTGGCTACATAGGCTTTGGTACCATCTGATGAAAATGTTAATTCAGCAGGCATCATTCCTACTGTAATTGTGTTCATTAATGCGTAAGTAGAAGCATTGTAAACCAATACTTTTCCATCCATATCCATTTGAGGCACCCAAATTTCTGTACCATCAGGAGAATAGATTGTATTATGATTCATAACCGGTAAATCTAAGTTTTCCATTATTGAACCGTTTGTTGCATCTAAAATCAACATTTTACCAGGCATAGAACCTGTAGTAGTATGACCTGCGCTAAAATCCATTCCGGGAACGCCTAATGCTAAATGTCCTTGATGGTAACTAATATGATGTGGCCAAGAAACCATTGCCGAAGCAGGAAACGATATAGTGCCGGTTACTTCACCAGTTGATAATTTAATTACCGAAACTGTAGCATCTTGACCATTAACTACATAAGCCGCAGGATAATCTACATTTAGTGGTGTTGCAGAACTACTATCTTTTGAACAAGATGTTATGAATAATGATGCCACTAAAAGAGTAGCTATGGCGTAAAGTGAATTTAATTTTATTGTTTTCATTTTTTATATTTTATTATTTTTTAAATTTTATTTAATTGTTTCAACTGTTTTACCACAAGTAAGCATTTGTGCTCCGTAGTAAGGGTTTTTGACTGCATTTTCTTTGCTTAACCAATTGGCATCCTGCATAGGGCAGTACTGATAATAAACGGCTTCTGAAGGTTTTGAAACTTTTATTATTTCATACATTCCTTTTGATAATGTTTTGAAAGCTTCTCTTTGTTTTTGGATGTCTTGTGTTTCTGAAATACTTTTAGCATCGGCGGTTAAATCTTTCAATATTTTCATCCAAACCATGTGAACCTCCATTTTCAAAGTTTCCATTTTTACTGCTTCGATAGAAGTCACAAGGTCTTTTGATGTAATAGCGGCTGTTTTCGCATCTGATTTTACAAGCGCTTCTTTCAATAAGAAATACTTATCAAAGACAGGTTGTAATTGATTACTTTGCTTCGCCTGTTCGCTATTGTTCTGGTCTTGATTTTCAGCCATCATATTATGGTCATTTTCATTTAATCCATTTTCTCTGGATATTGCATCTACTTTTATTACTTCTTTTACTGGTATTTTAGCCACACGGTCATATTGGCAACAGCCGGGAAGTTTATTATAGACATCATTAGGAGCAAGAAACTTGTCACTATCGTAGCCTGCGAGAGCAATTCGTTTTAGAATTTCATCTTGATTTGTTTTTGTAACATCATAAGTTACTGTTGCCATTTGTGTGTCTTGATTCCAATCAACTTCAACAACATTTTTGATGTTTCCTGCTTTTTCGATTTTGGTTTCACACATACCGCAATTACCATAAACTTTAACGCTTTCGGTTTTAGCATTTTTTATTTGTGCACTGACAGAGGTTGATAGCACAATAATTATTGCTACCATTACCTTTATAAATGAATTTTTCATTTTAAATAATGTTTAAGTAATCAAAGTAATTTACTTTGATTTTATTGAAAAGATAAATTTGAATAGATAACAGCTGCGAAAGAAATGTTATTGCAACACAAATAAAGGTGCAACAAAAAAATCTAAAACTGTTTTAAATTGAATAGCTATTCGCTATGAATTTGACACACTTATGGCTGTCAAAAAAGGGATTTAGCTTATTTTTGGTATTAACCAAAGGAAGTAGAAACCAGAAGAAAGAAAGGTTTCTGTGTTAGAAAACTTTTGTTTTTCAAAAGATAAATCAAAATTATTATTTCTTAAAATAAGTTCAGATGACGCGGTAAAACCATTAATTGCTGACGGACAGGCACATTTAGAATGACCACATTTACCGCCGCAACCGTCATGATTTTTTGTTTTGGAATGACTGTCACTTTCGCAACAACTGTCTTTGTCTGTTTTGGAAGATACTTCTTTTTTTGAAGTATGTTTTTCAGAGCAACCACCGCAAGCATAACTACTATTAGGTATAAAGAATATGCCTAATAACATCAATACTATAAAGTGGTATTTTTTCATTTTTAAAACTAAACAGTACAAATTTAATTAAATGGAATTGATTTTTCATAAATGATTCGTTAAAATATTATATTTTGTTGATAATTGTTCAAAACTTGTTATTTGTTTGAGTTTTTGTATTTATTTCGTCAAGATAATATTGTAAATCATAGAGGTAAATTAATTCATCATCTTCCTGTGCTGGCAGTTGCGCTAATTCTACAAAATTGATGTTTTCATACAAAGATTTTTCTCCAATTATGTCTTGTATAATTATGAATATTGCTTCAAGTAGGTTTTTATTGTTGCAATGCACCGTAAAATTTTTCAGGTAGACAATCATGTCAATCTTTTTTGAATCTTCGTATTCAAAGGGCATGAATTTAAGTTCGCTTGCTTTTAGGTTGATATCTTTGAACACATAAGGTTTATCTAATCCCGCTTCCATTTCGTCAATAGCTGCGGATGGTTGAACGAATGCTATAAATTCCCAATCTTTCAGTTTAGGTGCTGATTTTATTACTTCATCCACTTTATTAAAAAAGTCGGGATTTCCGTTGGCTGAGATAATCATTTGTGTTTTTTCATTTTTTCGGTTGGGGAATATCAAGATAAAATCTACTCCCTGAGCATAAAAATGGAGGTGCCAATCCAACCAATATACATAATGCTTTTTTTCTTTTGCACTCATTGTGGTTAGGGTTTTTAATTTAGATTGATGGTCCTTGAACCATGACCAAAAAAGATCTACTGCTTTACTCATAATTTTTCGATTTAACGTTTGTCATTAGTATTGTTATCATATGCTATTAAATTGAAAAGTTCCCGCATTCGGCTTCTCACTCTCTTGCCGTAATGGGTTTCTATTTCTGATGCTGATAGATTTGTAGTGATGTGGGTTGAGATTCTTTTTGCAATAAAAATATCATAGCGACTTAATAGTATTTCTGCCATTATATTACATTCGTTACCGTAATATTTTAGATTGTTTTCTGTTCCTAAATCATCAAAACAAATTATTTTAGGCTCTGATTCATATAATTTCCCCTTACTGTATTTGTGAATGATTTGGTAGCCGTCCTGAAAGAATTCAAAGCTTATATCCCGGCATGGTTTTACAAAAAATTTATGTTCAGTAGGTGTTAGGTATTTCATAATGTTCATAATTGAAGTTTTACCGCAGCCTATCGGACCTGATAGAAGAACTCCTTTGTTGAGGTTTATCCCATATTGAAAACATGTTGGTTCATCTTTTAGAAAATAAGCGATAAGTTTATAAATGATTGGATAATCACTCTCATAAATTTTGAAATGATTACCATAGATTTCTTGGCCTTTTTTTTCAATCCATAACACCATATCTTCATAGCTATAAAGGTTCTGAATAGTCCTTATTTGCTGAGGTGTCGAGTTGTTTTGTTCTGTCTGTTCGTTCATTTAAGATGAATTTTGGTGCGTTCAACATCCAGTTACTTGCTGCGGCCTGCCAGTCGGCCATTGGAATTTTTCCACCCACTAGCCAACCAATACTTGAAAAGTAGTTGTAGAATTTTTGAGCTTCTATTTCTGGGAAGTTTTGTTGGAGGAAATGTGACTTGACTTCATCTAAATCAGGCGGTTTTACTTTAGCGAGTATTTGCCGACTTATGTTGTTGCACTCTGCTCCATAGTCAGCAAATACTTGTGATGATGAATCTTTTTTCTCATCAGATGATTGTACCGGCATTTCTTCTTTTTTTGCGGAACTTTTTTCTTCTTTCAAATCATCACCATTTTTAAAAATGGAATTATCTTCTTCAATTTTTTTTGCTTGCTCGCCCAAGTTTAAGCTGTTTGAATTGTTTAGATCGTTTGTATTGTTTGTATTGTTTATATAAGGTACTACGACTTGTTCATGAACCTGTTCAGTACTTGTTTCAGAACCAGTACAAGACTTGTCTACAACTTGTTCATCAACAAGTTTAAAATTTGAACTGTTGTTTTTTGGCAGAGGCTTTAAATCCTCTGAAAAATTGAATAAAAAAACATGGCTCCCTTTGAATGGATTGTATGAGGGTTCGTATTTGATATAGCCTTGTGCATGCAACATTTTTAGGCATTTGTGATAGGTTGCTTTTGAGCTTATTTTGCTTATTCTCATGACCTCATCACGCGAAATACTTATCGGGTTTTTGAATCGGTTGTAATTCCAGAATTGAAATAGTGACATGTATAGGCTTACATGTGTTGGATTCAACATTCTATCTTTAGCTACTTTATCAAAAAAGCCAGTGAGGTGCTTTATGTAATTCATGATTTGAATTACTTTGAATTAAAGAGTGTGCGCTCAGAACTTACTTTATTCTCATCGAGTAATTTTTCAATATCCTTGTAGGCATAGTAGATTATACCTCCAATTTTAGTGTAGGATAATGTTTTGTTGATGCGTAGCGTTTGCAGTGTTCCCGGAGAAATGTTTAATAGTTTGCGGACTTCTTTGGATTTGAGCCACTGTTTGGTTTGTTCCGGATTAACTTTCAATAATTCTTTCAAATCTGAAAGCAGGAGAATGCGAAATTCATTTAGGTCTTCGCTGGTAATTACTTCGATTGCCATAACTTATGTTTTAGATTGTTATGGCACAAAATTGTTTGTATTGATTTGATTTAAATCACAAGTCAATCACAAGTTGTGAAAGAAAAAAGTAAATTTTATTGTGAATTGCCCGCTGCTATTGCCTTTTTTAATTTGTAAATAAAGTAAGTTGGTGTAATTCCCGTTCGGGCTTTGAAGGCCCGAGTAAAATTTTGAGTGGAACCAAAACCGGCTTCTTCTCCTAAAGCTTTGTTTGTGTAGTTCCTGAATTTACTATCGGTTTTGAGCATTTCGATGATATAATCCGTTTTTAAATCGGTAATGTAGTCGATGCTGCCTTTTCCACGGTGTTTGGAAATTATCTTCGTTACGTATTTGTTATTGGTATTCAACAATAAAGCCATTTTGGTTAGGGTCATGTCTTTTTCCAAATATTTTTTGCCTTGTTCAAACTTCTCTAACATCTTTAGAATACCTGCTTCAAACTCAGGGCTTATTTCCTGGCTGTTTTGCTTATCAGTATTTTCGGGAACTATAGTTTTTTCAATTTTATCTAAAGTTGTATCTATTACCAGTTGTTGATCATAATTGTTTTTTTGAATATTACTTTTAGAGGTATCACGTTTCATTATTTCTTCAAACAGTCTTTTGTTTTTGAAATGTCTGTAGATTAAATATGCAATAATGACCGCCATTATAACAATGATAGTAAAGTCAATTACTACTCTGAAAGTCATAGCATTTTCAATGTCCTGTTTTGATTTTAGCAACTCTTTTGTATCGTATTCTTTGACTACTTTTCTTAATAGGTATTTATAATTTGTTCCAAGTACATTGTCCACTTTCAGCAACTGATTGATGTAATATAATTGTGATTTAATGTCGCCCTGTTTTTTAAAATAATCTATTAGTAATTCGTAACTCTCACGTAGATCGGGACGAATGTATTTTTGTTGCTCAAAAGCTATGTCGACTTTTTTAAAATATTCAATTCCTTTTTCCTGCTCCCTAATGGACCAAAAGCATTTGCCCAAATAAAAATAAGCTACCGTCTCATTAGCGAAATCTTTATTGTTTTTTATACTTGGTAAAGCAGTATTCAAATCACTGATAGCTTTTTGGTAATTGTTTCTGAAGTATTGATTAATTCCTTCAGAATGGATGAAATAGGGTTCCATTTCGAGGTTTTCCAATTTACGCCCTTCTTTGATTCCTAGTTGGTTAGTCACTGAACTTAAGTCGTATTTGCCAATTTTATTGTAACATACTCCTAATCCATGAATCGAGTTTAGATACGCTCTATCGTTTTCTTCTTTAAAATACTCAATACATTCCTTAAATAAACTAATTGCTTCATCATAAAATCCTAAATAATATTTGGTTTGTGCAATGCCAAATTTTACCTTATACATAGAATAGCTATCCTCTGTTTTGGCAATATACTCGTCTGCCAATAGAAAATTGTCCAGGGCTTTTTTGTTATCATTCTCCCCGTAATACACTGTTGCCTTAGTCATGTAAGCAGCACCAATAGTCAAATCGTTTTTGGTTTGCTTGGCTGCAACCAACATACTATCGGCATAGGCTGTCCAAGTTGATTTGTCGGAGAGGTAAAGTATCGATTTATAAGCCAAAGCAACCTGTTCAAAGTCATTATTAGCTTCTGATTTTCTTAACCATGTTTGTGCATATAGCAAGGACTTGGCCTTATCATTTTTATGTTTTAGAATGGCTTTGTTGAGGTAATTATAATTCTTAGCTAGCAGACTATCCGGAATTTTACCATAAGTCAACTGCGCTTCCACATAGTATGAAAACAAAAGCAATGTAATAAGTAGGTGTCTTTTTTGAATCATTTTAAAAAATTGACGCTTAAAGCATTGAAAAAATGCAAAATAATTGTGTTTTTGGGGCTTTTTATTGCGAATAAATGTAAAAAAATAATGTTTAAAATGTACGAATTATGGTAGCAAATTGCGAATATCCCTGTTGAATGGTAAGTTCCTGATGGGTTGTTATTTAGTTGCCATCGTATGGTGTGTGATTCCCGAATCACACCTACTTGGATTCCCGAATGGTGTATCTGTTGGCTTGTGAGGTGCAAAACATGCCTGTAGTTTTGCCCTGAATTCAAACGGTTTTGTTATGAGCAAAGCCGAAACCAAGTTCAGATTACCCCGGGCGAAATGAACTGATGAAAAAAAAGTAATCAGTAACATTTAAAACATTAACGAACATGAAAACAATTTATTCATGCCTATTTATTTTGACTTTTTTTATTTCCTGTGATACTACCCCAGATTCTAAATCGGAACGTATGATAAACAGAGAACTTACGAACCGAACTACTAATGAGCTACCCGGTTATAATGCTAATCCTTATGATGAAGCCGGTTGGGTTCATAATGAACTTTTTGAATCCTATTATGAAAGCAGTAGTAAGCCCACGAGTGTTTCCGATATTATCAGCAGGGTACAAGCCCTTGCTGATGCCAACCCCAATTTCAACAGCATAAAGACTGCAACGTACCGTGCTGTTTCGGCTGAGCGGATAAATTATATTTTGGAGCATAAAAACACTTGTGTTGCGGATATTATTGCTGCTTCCTCTTTAACCTCAAAAGGTAAAGTGAGTCTTTCTTCTTTTGTCAATTCACTAATCGTAACTTTTGATACTGAAAGTAATTGCGATGTGCTATATAAGTTCGTGACCGATTATGAAAAAGTGGTTCTGGAAGATTCTTTGCTAACAGCAAGAGATAAACAGCTTATCTTGACTACTACCTCTATAGCCAGGCATTCTACTTATTTGGCCAAGAAGAAGCCTAAAAAGAATACTGATCCTGATTGGACCATTCTGATTGTGCATATTGCAGCAGCTTTGGATGGCGCTGAATATGGATTGGCTGAAAGTATTACTGAAGGATTGGTTGCCGGGATAGTGTCGAACTAGACATAAGAGAAATGAAAAAGATGAGATTGCCACATAGCCTTGCAGGCTATTCGCAATGACAATATAGGGGCTGTTGCTATTAGGCAGCCCTTATTAATTCTCATCGGCATCATCCATGCGAAGGATTAGTTTTTCTTTTAACGTATTTAGGAACTTAGTTCTTTCGGATTTTCGGGAACGGATTTCAAGGAAAGTACGGTTGAATTGCCCTAAATCGACATTGAATGTTGATTCGAAAAAGGAGGTGACTTCTTTGAGTTCGGAAGTACCATTATTGAAAACGCCTTCGGTGTGCAAAGCGTAGATTAGTTCGATAAGTGCCACTTTAGAGCCTGTCCATTTCTGAGTTTTAGTATTAGTAGTATTAACGTTATTGGGTTTCTGTTCTAATTTAGAAATTTCGTTTTCTAAGTATGTTTTGATTTTATCATTTGCTAAAATCCTGGCTACTTTATAATCATGGGTAGTTGAAAAACGTTGGTCGGCCTGAAAATAAAAGCTGTCTAAGGTGTGACGTAAATCGTGTTTACCCCGAATAAAATATTTGTTGTCTAAACTTTGATTACCCGTTTTGAAATATTTGTAAAACTCGGCGTTTTCCTTGAAAAAAGTCTGTAATTTTATTAGTTCGGTGTTGTAGTGCTTTCGGATCGTTTTTTTAATGCCAAAAGGTTTTCCTGTTTCGATATTGTAGATTTCGTTGTAATAAATCAGTTTGGCTGCGAATTGCGGTTTGATTTCACGAAAGAAGTTAATCTCTTCCGCTTTCTTTTCGAAAGTGTATTTTAAGAATTCTGTTTTCAGTTTTTCGAATGACGGTATTAGTATTTTAATAGCTTGCTCAGCGTATAGCATTGGTTCTTCCGTTTCGGAATGGATGGTTTTTAATTGCGCTTCTAATTCTGTCATTAAGGATTCGGAAAATAGTTTCATTTGCCGTTTATTTATGTTTTGAATTGGGCAAATCTATTTTAGCGAGTTATTGGTTGCAAACGGTGTGGTGTTGGATTCCCGAATCGAATACTACATTTTCCCGAATTGAATAGTATAATTTTTCAATTATGAGGTAATTAAACTTTCTAATCACTTAAAAAAAACAATGATAATTTAAATCTTTAAGAATGATTGCGCTATTTCCATCAGTACTATTATTTTTTCTGCTAGTTTTTCTTTTTTTTAGGGAAATAAAGCTTGATCATAAGCGATTTCTTGAAGAGCACCGGTTAGCTGATGAGCATATTTTGAGGGAAGTGGAAAGATTTTTGAAAGAGAAAGGTTATTACAATTGATTTGGGTTTATAAAAACCTACAATGGAAAATCATAGGAAACTAATTTTCCCAAACAACACTTACTATGGTACTAAGCTGCTTGTATGGGATACAATACTCATAGAAATCGGTATCTTCCTCGTCATCTTTTAATTCAAACCAAGTTGATTTGTAAATTGGTTGTGCTTTGTCCTTACCTGAGTATATAAAGTCATATTTTGCATCAATATATTCCTGTGCTACAGAATCTTCTGGTGGTGATAATTTGGTGATTTCTTTAACTTTTATCCAATATCCATCTGACTTGCTCCAATATCTAACTTTCCCATTATTAATAAATACTACGAATAGCGGATAAATATTAAGAGATAAAAGACGATATATTATTGATGTTAGGCTTGTCTTAAATCGTTCTGATAACTCTTTTACTAAATCGGGAGAAAACTTTTTCCTAAATGTAGCTTTTCGAATAGCTTCTTCAGGCATTAAAAGCTCCGAAGCAAAATCATTGGCTTCCCATTCTTGGATTCCTTTTTTTGCTTGTTGCTCTGTGCTATTAAACCAGTTTAGAGTATTGGATGTTTCGTCGTGAACTTCTAGATCTAACTTGCTGTGTAATAAATAGTGCCCGATTTCGTGTGCAATAGTAAATCGTTTTCTTTCTTCGAATTGAATATTAGAATTTACCTTTATTAAAGTTTTAGAATTTCCTCTAATAATTTTACCGTCTGAGTTTGGTAGTTTTTCTTCTATTAAAGTAGCTCCGAGTCCGGCAACAAAAAGATCCATTGGAATATCTGTAATTTCATCAAATCCTATTTCACTTAATAATTCTTTAGCCTTATTTGAACCTTTTCTATTTTTGATCATTTTCCAATTGTTCAAGAATTTCTAAAAGATTTTGGTCTTTTATGATTTCTTTTATCTCATCTATTCCAAGATTATCTAAATTTCTGTATTGCACCTGAAATTGATTATTGGCAATCAAATTCTTCAGATAGCTTATTGGTTTATCAATGTTTTTTTCAATTGCATCGCGAAAGAGAGTTGAAGCCTTTTCTAAAAGTATTAAATCTTTCTGTTTGTTTATTAAACCTTTTAAAATAAACGAATTTTTGCGATAGTTTTTTAATGAAATGCTTTCAATAGACGATAGGTCATATCCTAGTTCATTAAGAATTTCGTCATGAACATCACAATCACCTTCAATGAGATTGTTAATTAAGGCTTCGTCAATTTTTTTGATGAAATTATTTTTCATAATTCAACATTTTTAGTTTTTCACCAATTTTAGGAAGTTTTCTATCTAATCTCTTTTTGATATTAGTTAGTTCTTCAATACTAATCCCAAGCAATTTAGACAAATCTTCTCTTTTCATTCCGTTTATTATGTAGGGCTCAAATAGTAATAATTCATCATCAGTTGCATTTAACGCTTTTAGCTCATCTAAACATGCCGACAGTAAAACATTGTAATCTGAATCATCAAATGAATTGTCGGGATCACTATCTAAAATTTCAAATGTATCTTTTGTTTTTTCAAGTTCAACTTTTAATGTATTAAAAATGACACTATCAAGACCACTAATGAATTGTTTTTTAAAGTCAGGATACGTTTCAGTATGCCAATTTCTGCCATCAGGTCTTAAAAAAGATTCAATAGTTTCAGCAATAAAATCTTCTATCATAAATCCGCGAAACCCTTTTTCCAAATCATACTTAATATTAAAAAACCTTTTCAGTCTAATGATTGCATATTTATATAAATGAGTATTAAATTCGGGAGTAAATACCTCCTGAATAGCTTGACTCTTTTCTTCAAAAGTGGCAACCTTCTTATACTCAAGTTCCATATATTATAGTAATGCTAAAAAAATTAAAAAAAATTCCATTGAGACGGCAATTTATGAAATTTTTACAGCATTACTATATAAAAGACTACAAAACACAACAAAATTTATTAAATTATGAAACAAGCAGATTACTTTATTTCAGGAGTTTGGAAAGACAGCACTGAAAGAATCACAGATGTACTATTACATTCTGTTAATGATAACAATACATTTAATTTAGGCGTTAAAACTTCTGAATCAAATGTGATTGCTCTTTTGAAAGCAAAAAGAACGATTAAAACAATTACGTGGGGTTATCCTGGCTGGAATCTTGGTGCCAGTGTGATTGTATTTACTATCGGAAACAAGGAGTATTTGAAAACAGTTGCTAATGCTTCAATAAAGGATAATTTAGATAATTCAATTAATATGCACCCAATAAAATAAGAAGATTATGGACAAGAATTTACACTTAGATTCGGTAATTAAAACGCATCAAATTACCAAAGAAGAACAGCTTTTAACTAAGCACAAAGACAAGAACAAGGAAGTAAAGGAAGCGTTAGAAAAGAAATATGAAAGCAATATTTATTCTCCTTTTAATTCTGGCTCTTATGCCAAAAATACGGCTATGAATACCAAGTTTGATTTTGATATGGTTTGTCCGTTCAAAAGAAACGCATTTGGTTCTAATGGCACATTAAAACAGATGTATGAAGATGTTTATGATTTTTTATATGAGAAATATAAAGATGTGGCCAATGTAAGAAAACAAAAAGTTTCTATTGGGATTGAGTTTTTTGCTGATGGAGACGACGATGTTGTAAAAATAGACGTTGTCCCGGGACGAGAACTAAATCAAGACCAATACAAAGATGATGAAAATCTGAATCTCTATGTTTACTACAAATATGGAAACTTTGATGAAGGTAGTGAGCGAATTAAAACTAATGTTCAAGCCCAAATTAAAAATATTAAGGATAGAGCAACCACTGAAAAAGATTCCATTAGAAAGGTTATCCGTTTACTTAAAGTTTGGAAGAATACCAAGTATAATTATCCAACGAAATCTTTCTTTTTGGAATTGATTACCATTAAAGCCTTTGACAATAAGAATATATCAGGTAATTTGTGGAGCAAACTAGAGACGGTATTGCAGTATATTCGTGATGAAGTTACCGGAGACAGTTTTACACTGAAAGATCCCGGAAATGGATCTAATGATTTGATAGAAACATTAACTACTTCAGAAAGACAGACTTTATCTAACGATATGAAAAATATGCTTGAAAGAATTGAGGATAATGATGAGAATATCAAAACTTATTTTCCTGAAAACGCAAAATTTGTAGAGGAAGAAGAAGAGAGTAATAAATACGAAAATAAAGGGAATGGGTTTTATTCTAATCCACCAAAAAATGAAAGATTCGGATAAATGACAGACAAGCGACTACATACAATCCAACAAATTTTTTCTGAGTTAAGTGGAGTTTCGATTGAAACTCCACTTAACTCAGATTTGGAATTTAATATCGTTGGAAAGATTAAAGTCCAAGTTGAAACAACTGATGAATACTTGTTGTTTGATGTTAAAATTTACCCCGAATATCCTTTAAAAAGGATGGATGTGGAATCTATTACTTTTTCTAATACTGATTATTTGTCCTATGGGCATGTGATGGGTGATGGCTCTATTTGCAGGCATACTTCACATCAAATTGATTTAAAGAAAAAAATTGAAGTTGATATAAACTCACTTAAAAGATGGATTTGGAGATATTATTTGAATAAAGATAATGATGACCATTATGAACACTTAATATTGCAACCCAAAGAGTTTAAAGACTCTCATTTTTCCTTTTTATTTACAGAAGTTGATTATGTTTTTAGTAAACATCAGTTTGGTTTTTTTGAATACTCAAAAATAAATAACGGTTTGTATTATGAAAAGATTATTTTTAATCATGTCATTCAAGAATTCAGAGATTCTTCGAGTAAATTAATAGCACAATGTAATTGGAGCAGCGCTATAAAGCAATTACCAAATAAGGATATCGGAATTTATGTCTTTTTAGAAAATCCCCCTGCGATAAATGGAAAGTTTATAATCACTAATTGGGAAGACATAGAATACTTAGTAAATCAAGATGTTTTTACTTTTCTTCATAGTGTACAGAAAAACAATTTAAAGTTGAATGGGAAGCCTATACCCTTTTTGATAGGCTATAAAATATCTGATACAGAGATACATTGGCAAGTTGCTATTTTAGATATTGGAAAATTTCCGATTGAATCCTATAGAGAAGATAGAGTATGGAGAGGCGGATTTATTAATGAAAATATTACTTGGGGTATTACCAGAAATTGTTCGTATAACTATTTTTTTGGCAGAGGTAAATTGACCGAAAAGATAACAAAAAGCAAGATACTGATTGTTGGTATTGGTGCTATTGGTAGTATGGTTGCTACTACATTAACAAGATGTGGTTGCACAAACATTGATGTAGTAGATTATGACATTAAAGAACCCGAAAATGTATGCCGGTCTGAATACTCATTTCTAAGTGGTATTTGCAATAAAGTTGATGATTTATCCAATCAATTATTTTCAATTTCGCCTTTCGTAGAAGTTGGTATCATTGATGTAAGGATGTTTCATGTGGATACTAAAGTTGCACAGGGATTAACCAATGCTACTAATGATTTACAAAGAAGATTACTTCATTATGATATCATCATTGATTGTTCAACAGACAACGACTTGTTATATATTTTAGGTAAACTCGAATTGAAAATGCTTATAACATTATCTATCACCAATAATGCAAAAGAGCTTGTTTGCTCTGTTGAGCCCAATAGTTATAATTGGGTAATGAATCAGTATGAGAATGTATTGGAAAATGAGTTAGAAGATATTCATAACCCAACCGGATGTTGGAGCCCAACTTTCAAAGCATCTTACAATGATATAAATACGTTAGTTCAATTTGCTATTAAACATATTAATATCAAATTGAGCAACGACAATAAACTTTTAAGAAACTTTGTTTTAAAAACAAATGATGATGATGTATTTTCAATAAAATTAGATGAGTTTTGATGTATAGTATTAAAGAACTAGGATTAACATTAGATATTGAAGACAATTTGTTATCCAATATAATTGATATTGGGGTGCAACATTATCCCAACGAGTTTGGTGGATTTTTGATTGGTAATTATTCTGATGACCAAACCCATTTAAGTATAACAAATACTATTTTGCCAAATAAATTTAAAGGTACTCCCTATTTGTTTGAAAGAGATACAATAGGTATTGAAAATAAATTAAAACAGTTTTATGCTGAGAAACCGAAGAAATTTTACCTTGGAGAATGGCACACCCATCCCAATAATTTACCGATACCGAGTGGTACCGATATTAATGCTATTAATTCAATAGCAAACCATAATGAGGTGTCGATAAAAAATCCTATAATGTTGATTATAGGTTACAATAAAACCAAAGTTGAACTTGGTTTTTATGTTCAATTTAAAAATAAATTATACAGATATGAGTAGTAAAATAAAAATAGGTGACTTATTTAATGGGTTGCAAAATCAGATGGTTGCCCAATTAAATACTAATAGAGAGTTTATTCTGCATCCGGGTTCAAAAGGAGATTCTCTAGAAAATGTTTGGATTGAATGGTTACGGAAGTATCTACCCAATAGATATTGTGTTGATAAGGCTATAATAATAGATAGTAATGGTAGTTTAAGTCATCAAATTGATTTAGTGATTTATGATCAACAGTATACGCCATTTGTATTTACACAAAACGGCATTCATTATATTCCGGCTGAAGGTGTTTATGCTGTATTTGAAGTGAAACCTGATTTGCAGGGCAATGTTAGTGATGATAATTTTTTTGAATATGCAGGAAAGAAAATAGAAAGCGTACGAAGCTTAAAAAGAACGTCTGTAAAAATAATTAATGCGGGTGTTGAGGTACCGGCTAGACCATTGACAAAAATAATTGGTGGGATATTATCAAGTACTAATTCCTATACTCACGCAAACAATAACACAATTGAAGGACATTTAAAGAGTTTGAAAAACTTGCAAACTATTGAAATGGGATGTGCTGTTGATTATGGAAGCTTTTATGTAAATTATACCGGTACTGAAGATGTTACTAGTAAAGATTTTGATAAAAGAATTAATGATTACTATTTGAACAGAACGTTTGAAAGTGTTACTTTCAGTGAAAAGGAGAATTCTTTGGTGACATTCTTTCTTCAACTTACAAGATATTTACAACAGTCGATAGGAACAGTGGCAGCTATCGATTTAAATGCTTATGCAAAATCTGTAGGGTTTGAGATTGATCAAAAAATTTAATTAAATATGAATAAAGCAAAAAAATATGCTCAGACTGGAGCTATAGTATGTGGCGTTGGAAATGCAATTATTAACGCCATTAACCAACTTAATAGTAAGGACCCAAAAAAGAAATTTGATTGGGGTCAACTGGCTTTTGCGGCTACTAAGGGAGCTGTATTTGGTGGATCAGGCGGTTTTGTTTTAGGTTCTATTCGTGATAAAAAAATGACTCAAGTGTTTTCAAAGTTTGGAAGTGTGCCTAATTATCTTCACAAATCATTGCATTACTATAAAGATGATAATACTTTATTGCTTGATAAGGCAGAGCAAGTTAAAGCTAAATTAAATCAAAAATTTAAAAGCGATTTGGCTATAACTCCAAAATTTCATGGTTCTATAGCTAAAGGAACTTCAATATATGGTTCGGATATTGATATTCAACTTCAATTTAAAAAAGATTTTGGAACATTGGCAGATGTTTATTATAAAGTTTCTGATTATGTCTTTGATGAGTTTAAAGACGTTAGATTAGAAAGCGTTAGAGAACAGAAACATTCTATAGGTCTTGAATTTAAAATTAAAGATGAATTAAAGCGGATTGATATAGTTCCAACACGTCAAATAGATAATGGTAGTAACGATACTTGTCTTTTTGTGAACAAAACCGGTTTTTTTGAAAAACCTACTTACAAGAAAACTAATGCTCAAAAGCAATTATCATTTCTAAACTTTAATTATCGTGAAAAACGAATTGTGAGACTTCTGAAAGTATGGAAAACAGAGAATAATTTAAAAATAAAATCTATTCATTTGGAATGGTTGGCTAAAAAAGCCTTTCAACAAATAGCAATATCAAATAATATAGAAAAAGCACTAAAAGATGTGACTCACTTTATAGCTTCAAATATTGAATATCTTCGTATTGTTGATCCGGCTAATTCTAACAACATAATTTCTGACACTTTAAGTAATGAAGATAAAAGTACTATTAGTAGATTTTGTTTCAAAATGATTAACGATATTACCAAAGACAAAAGAAATATTATTGATTACTTTCCTAGTTTAGAATCCGTTGCTTAATTTATAAAGGCAATTCAAATCCTAATTGCTCGCATATTAGCTTTGCTTTTTGAATGGAAATATCCCAACCACCACAACACTCAGGACTTAAACAAATTGTGATTACAGCAATATGCTTTCTCGCCTGATTTATATTTTTGCAAAGTTCGATAATGTATTCATCTGTAAGCATTTGATATTTTCCTTCCTCTGAGTTTGCAAAAAATAATCAATGTCTAAATTTAGAATCCATTTATTTTCTCTTTGGCTCATCCAATATTCAACATTTGTTGTAAGGTCTTTTATTTCATATTCATTATCGATAAAATTATTAAGAGGAGTACCTTCATTGTGTGCTGCAAAATATTTAAAGCCGAATAAATTAGGGTACACTAAATTCAAGTTGCCAATATAATTGTCCCATCTGAACAAAGCTGCATCTGGACTTCCTGCCATTGGCTGCCTTAACGCCACATATTCATTTAATGTTAATGAGTTTAATTGTATACCAACATCAACTATTTGTGTTTGTACAGTGTTAGGAAAATGTAGTAAGTCGTAATGCCTGTCAATGTGGAAGAGATTATGCACTGCTCCAATATCAATACAATTCATCCAACACCAACTAGCTGCTAAATGATTATCCATAACGTAAATATTATCTCGTTTAAAGACAAAATTTAACTTGTCATTAAACGATTCTCCAAGTGGAAAATTTGGCTCTTTTATCCACATATCTTTTAGTTTTATTTTTTGTAAAAAGCTTTTTCCATTAATTCCTGTTCGCTTCTTGGAATTCCAATTTCATTAGCTATAGTCCTCCAATTGGTTGTAACCTCAACAACTTCTTGTATTATGGTTTCCATTTGTTGTTTGTTTAAACGGAAATATTCACCTACACTGATTGCCAATTCAAAATCGAGGTCATTGTTATCAGTATCAATATTTAGTGCTAGCCCGTCTTTGTCGATAGATGGGTTGAGGTCATAAGCCGGTGATAAAATCCAACCGTCTTTGGTTAAAATAAAGCCGTGATTTCTTAAATGATCATCAGTATTAGAAATAGCAATGTTGAAAATTATTCTGCGCCATAGTTGGTGCAGGTTAGCTTCTATATTAGCACCATAATTACTGATGAACTCTGCGATATCTAAATAGCTTGCCGTGTTATCCCTGATGGTATCTTCGTTGTTTCCTGTCATGGTCATGGCTGAGGCAAAATGTATTCTTTCACCATTTTCGCGATCGAAACGTTTTGTGAAAAAGGTACGATAGTTTCCTAATATCCTATCGATACGACATGGAGCCATTTCTATTCCTGCTTTTATAGCCAGTTGATAGGCAAGAAATTCCCAAGCGGCTTTATCGACAGTATCTGTTTTGGAAGGGAATTTGGCAATCCAAACGCTTTTATCGGCATCTAAAACATTGGCTTTAGGTCTTGCGCCACCCAAGGAAGAACCAGGAGCAATTAGTACTGAGAGGTATCTGTTGACTTCTTCGTTATCGATATCATTCTCAAAAATATAGGCTGCGTTTTGCAACTCACGAATTGATGCCCAAGGCGGAGTTGAAGCCGTTTCATTGTTGTCTAAAAAATCGCCATTTGGGTCGGTTTTGAAACGTAATGCACCCATACGACTTTCATCATATACTCCTAACAGGAAATCTATATCGTAGAGCGTTGGTGCTTTTTCTTTGTTTTCTTTTGCCCATTGTGCTGCTCGGCGTTTCATTAAGGTGCGTCCCCAAGTGTCGGGCATACTGTCGAGGAATATACCGAAGTTTTCCTTTTGGTTTGGGTATTGAGGACCACCATACAATTGTATGTCTGGGTCGAGCATAAATTTTTGTTCTGATTTGAGCCAATCATTATCATACTCAAAGCTGAATGCTTTTTTGCCTTTGGCTTGTTGTGCTGAAAGGATCCCGATTATTTTTGGTTCTTTCATTCCCAGCCAGTGGGCGTAAACGTATATTTCGGTTTTTGTGGACATTTTGGATTGTTAGATCTTTGGATGTTAGATGTTCTCGATACTATTTTCACTCCATTGTATTATGTGAAAATCACTCGAACTGACGATACAGTATTACTTAAGGAGTTCTAGGTCTTGGAGTTTTCTTCCCAGTTCATCATCTGAAGCGAGTTTTAGAAAATCATCTTGTAGGCCTAATACTCTTAGTACATTAAAATAAGCACCAATAGCAACACTAGGATTACCTTTTTCTATTTGATATAAAGTAGTCCTAACAATATCGGCTCGTTCTGCTACCTGAACAGCAGTAAGCTTTCTTCTTTTCCTAGCTAACTTTATGTTTTCACCCATCTGTTCTAGCGTTATTAAGTGCTTAGGAAAAACGGTCTGTTTTTTTCTGTTCATATTACTAAATGTTCATTATTATGAACAAAAATAGTATTTATGTTCATAATAACAAACATTATGCTGTGTTTTTATTCTTTATCAGTTTCTATGCCATTAAATAATATACTATTAACTATAGTTTCTTTATTACCATTTCCTTTTATATAATACTATAAAAAACGATTGCCGCAAGTATGAATACAAGCGGCAAAATGAAAAAATTGAGTTCCGAATAATTGTGGCATTTGGTTGTCTCAGAACATGGGCGGTTTCAAATGTAAATAAAAATATAAAGAGGATGATTATTTTTTTCTGCTTCTCCAACTTTCATTATGATGCATATCCTTTTTATGCTCATAGATTTTACCTCGAATGTAACCGCCTACTATTATAACCGGTATTCCTATTAGAATTTGCCACCACTCCATAATGCTGTAGATTTGATTAGTGGCAAACCTATAAGCTTATGTCATAATGGGCAAATAATATAGTGTGTGATTCGGGAATTAAATACCTGTTTTAACTTTTTATTTTGGTGCATTGACTAAATAATCATAAATCAGTTTTTTTTGCCCATCAGTAATTTTGGCTTTGACTTGCATTTCATCAAGATTATGCTGCCAAGCTTCGGCATTATATTGATTTGGTAAATATAACTGGTGGCAACTGGAACAATTATTCACATATAAATCTCTCCCTTTTTTAAGGTTTTCAACTGAAACAGAATTCACCTCATGCACAGGGACGTACAATTGTGAGCTACATGAAATCAGTACTAAAGCAGGGAAAATCAATAGTTTTTTCATCGGATATTATTTAAACCAATACGAGAATAATACTCTGAAATTATTTCTGGTAAATTCATCAACATTTAGCCCTTTTGATCCGTCAGGATTGTGTAACCCTACAACTTGTGGGGAATAAGAAAGGTTAATCCAAAAACTATCCACATGATATTCTAAACATGGCCCTGCAAAAATAGCAGAATGTGTGGCATGATCCTCGTTATAATACACATTTCGGTCTAAAATTTCAGCACCTAAATTCCATTTGTTTGAAAGGGTGTAGGAAGCGCCGTAATTTATGTCATATTTGGTGGCTTGATTTGTTTTCATTTTTCCGTCAACAGTAGTTGTTTCCCATTCTTGCTCTACCACTAAGTTTAATGCGTGAAGAGTATTGCCTATTTTTTTGTCAAAGATTGCTTTTAGCTCTAATTCTAATTCGTCTGTTGCTACCGTTATTTCGCCATAACCAGCAAATCCTATTTTGTCGGCTACTGGGTCTGAAAATTTATATTTCCATTCGTTAGAGAAAGAGATTTCAGTTGGTTCCATAACAATTTCACCGGTAATATCATCATAAAAAGCATTTTGCTTAGAGTTCAAATAAAACGAGGTTTGAAGATTAGAACCTAAACCAACTTCATATTCCACGCGGCTTTCTAATTGTCTGTAATAATCCTTTTTTCCGGTATTTACAGAAGTCCATACTTCAATTTCTTTCACACCTTTATTTAGAACGTTGCTCTGGTAAGTGTAGTTAAAAACCCGGTCCTGAGCCATTAAACTCATTGAACTTAAAAGTGCAATTGCTGTTATTCTAAAAATATTTTTCATTATATATTTGGTTTTAAAAATTAGGATTAGATACTATTTGTGATAGCCGTCGGTTAATGTTTTCAGAAAAGCGACTAGATTTAGTTCTTCTTCATCGGTAAGTTGCAGGTTTCCGAGTTCTTCTATATTTACATTCTGGCTTACTTCGGCAGCTGCAAATTCACCGGTGTTTAAATCTCTTCGATTGTAAAAACGCACCACTTTTTCCAATGTGGTTATGGAACCATTATGAAAGTAAGGGGCTGAGATGGCCACATTGCGCAAGCTTGGCACTTTGAATTTTCCGTAATGGGTTGGCTGCGACACAATGGCGCCAATTCCTAAATCGACATAATTGATGCCTAACGGATTTGAAGCTGCGGTATAAAAAGGATTATCCGGGTTTTTTGGCACGCCAAGATTGTCATAGGTAAAATCAGTAAACAACACTTTCTTTTGGTCAGGATCAGGATCGGTTACGTGGCAAAGGGCACATTTGGCTTTTCCTTCAAAAAGCACTAAACCTTTTTGTTCTTCCAGGCTAAGTGTAGCTCTTCCCTGCAGATAATAATCGTATTTGGAGGTGAAAGCATTGACTTCATCTGAAGTTTCAAAACGCATTAAGGCATCGGCTGCATAGGATAAAATATCATCATCAAAAGGAGAATTGCCATAAAGTGCTACGATTTGAGGGTAATAAGCAGCAGCTTTGATTTTGGCTACCACTTGTGCTGTTGATGTATTGTTCATTTCTACCGGATTGAGCAGCGGATGAATCATTTGTTCCTGTAGGTTTGGTGAGCGACCATCTAGAAAGAATCCACCAACAAAAGTTTCATCAATAGTATTGTAATAACGATTTGGAGCAAAAACATTGTAAGCTAAGTTGGGTGCATTTCGATTTCCAAAAGTATTGCTGACGGCACCTTCAGAAA
This sequence comes from Flavobacterium phycosphaerae, assembly GCF_010119235.1. NCBI lineage: Bacteria > Pseudomonadati > Bacteroidota > Flavobacteriia > Flavobacteriales > Flavobacteriaceae > Flavobacterium > Flavobacterium phycosphaerae. The sequence goes on from NZ_JAAATZ010000001.1 coordinate 2,526,703, forward strand.
CAATCTGGTGCAGTGGGTCACTAAAACCGGTTTCGGGAGAATGGCAGGAAGCACAGGCCTGACCGATAGGATTGGACAGATTGGCGTCGTTGAATAGCAGTTTTCCCAAAGCAATTTTGTCATCAGGAATGGTGCTATATTCTTTTACATCAGAGCAACTGGTGAATACAAGGCTTGTAAAAAGAGTTATGAGAATAAATTTGTAATTCACTATTTAGATTAATTAAAAATAAAGCGCAAATATATTTTCTCTTTTTGAAAATACAAACTTTATTTAGACTTATTTTAAATAATAATTTTAAACGATTGATTTTGTATGCGTTATAATAAGAATATTTTAACGTCAAAATACCCAAATGAATGTATAACTTTTTGAACGTTTTTATATGATTGAACAGTTAACTACTTATAGTTAAGGCTATGCTCGTTTACGATTAATGATTTGTTTAAGTCCAGGTTCACAGGTCAACAGATGCCAACTCCTAAAACAATAAATACTTTATTATTTGTATTTAGTAATTCGTCAATTTCTATTAGTAAATATCGATACCCTTTCTCTCAAATGGCTTAATTAGAAATTCATATAATTCAGCTATTTCAGTAGAGTGTTATAAAAATTCTAGTATTGTCGTTCTTGAATAGAAAGTATTGCTGGTTATTGTTTTGTATTCTGTATTCAATAACGTCATTGGCTCTCAATATTTGATTATTACTTCCATTGTTGTTAGTCAAATATTGATTATTTATAACCGTGCCGGGAGTCTCATTTAAGGAATCATCAGTGGTTACTAATGAATCAAGAAATAGAGCATTTAAAATTTGTGGATTTGGTTGTGTATGTGATACATTGACAACAATATCTCCATTGTCTAATCGGGTATTTATTGTCCAATTGTTTAATTGAATATTGGTATTTGCATTACCCCATTCTATGTTTAATGTGGAAGGAAGAAACTGATAAATTAATTGGTCAACGTTAGTGTATGGATTTAAATTGTGAAGAGGAGGTTGAGCTACATTTATGGAGGCACCAACCTGAAAACGCAGCCAAGCCGAATTTGTCAAAGCGACTTCAGTATTTTGATGTATTGCAGTAAATAAATCAAAATCACTTTTTTTAGAATAGCCCGGGATGTAATTATTTCTCCTGATATAACCCGTTAAACAATCAATCGGTGTGCAATTAGGGACTAAATGTGAACCACAATTGGTTGGCCTACCATTAGCATTTTTACATTCGGTTGCATTAAATGTAGTGTTATTTTTTTCAAAATGCATTAAAACCCATTCTTCAAAAGACCGGGAAGAAAATGCAATATTAACACCTGCAGCAGCGGCATCAGTAAAAGTGTCGGGAAGTCTTGGATGATTGTCTTTATCGAAAACCGCCCAGGCGTAATCTGCTGAACCACTATCTAAAGCATTTTTTGCTATTTGAAAAAGTTGATACGGATTAGTTTGTGGGTTATTTTCGTTTTCATCGGGATAAACTTCAACCCGTTCAAATTTATCTAATGCTTCTTCTGTTTCTCCCCAACTGGTAAAGTAATTGAATTCGGTTGAGGTTCCTTCACAAGCAATAAAAAGTACCGGTTTTTTGGAAACCCTATTTCTCTTTCTCATACTCCAATTTGTTATCTCGATCAAAAATAAAATCCATAGTTTTTATGTTCGGAAGCCCACCGAATTTGCCACTCATATACCATTTGTCAAATGGGATATCATCACGAAGTCCTTCGATGTCTAAATCATAAACGCTATATAGTTTAGTACAACCATATTTGTCTTTTGAAGTAATCCAAATTTGGTCTTTACGGAAATTATTTTTGTCGAGCAAAGTGGTTTCATGAGTTGCGAAAATCAACTGTGAATTGTATGGATTACTTCGAGGATGATGGAATAATGAAATTAAAAACCTGCAAAGGTATGGATGCATGCTGTTATCAACTTCATCTATCCATATTGGCCTTCCTCCAGTAAAATTTAAAGACAGCATTATCTCGGTACATAAACCAACTAATGCAATTGTACCCGTTGATGCTTGGTTTAGTAAATCAAACTGATGTTGTTTAAAAATTTTGTGATCTTTGTAGACATTATGCGTTGTTTTGAAACGCTTATTAATTCTTGAACCAGAGTATGATTCCTTGTTAACACCCGGTTTAAAAAACTCTTCTTCTTCAACAAGTTCTAAGCCTTTTATCCCTAAATCAGATAATTGAACAAGTTTAACAACTTTGTTTTTTATATCCTCCATTCCTTCAATATCACTTTCAAAAAGACTTTTGGCATTTTCGGCAAGCCCAATAAGCATGCCATTGGCAGCAGCATTTAATACCATGTTTCCATGTATAAAATAATTACGCATATTTTCCCAATATTCTTCTCCGCTGTTGCCTAACTCAGATAAGAAAAGACGTTTAGGATTTATTTTGTCAAAGCTGTTTTTGTTTTTAAAGAAATCACGGTTTATACTGGTAATTTTTCTTCCAGTTCTTTTGTAAATTATCTTTTGACTCTTTTCAGGGTAATATTTCAGTGTTTCTTCAATTATACCGTCTCTTTTAGAAATAGCCATAAAATAAATGTATTGAACTTTATCCCACCCAATAAAATTAAGAGTGAATTCGGTGGGTTGGTCAGCTGTTTCGACATCGAGTTCAAACGGTTCTGCAAGTTCAATGTTGTCGTTTACATCATATCTGAACGAACGATCTATTAATTGTCGGAAAGCCCAAAAAGCTCGAATTACATTACTTTTACCACTGGCATTGGCTCCATAGATTACCGCTGTTTTGAGCAAACGAAATTTTTTTCCATTTTTTACAGTAATCTCTGCAACATTGTCTGATTTTCCTTTTGCTCCTGATGCTTCCAGACTAAAAAGAGTTTCATCTTTTATTGAGCGATAATTTTTTATTTTAAAATTAATAATCATAATGCTTATTTTTTACAAAAATAAAACAATTTACAACGAAAACAATAAAAATATCTTTAATTTTTGCAAATTAAAAACAAAAAACAGTTATTGTCGTCCTAAGATAGGGTTGATTCTATTCCGTAAATTATTTTCGAAAACAGGCATTACCCAATCATAATTTTGTGTTGGAATATTTATATAGCTCAGTCTAAAAACTTCGTTTTGCATATTTTCACGAGCCTTTAATTTTAAACCAGTTGTGGGCTGCTCAAGCCTTAAATAAATATGTTCATAAAAGCGAGCATTAATTTTTTGTGATTTGCCTATGTAAAGAGGAATCCAGTCTTTTAATTCCGAATGTTTTGACAATCTCTTTTTCTTGGGGTTTGGCACCCATCTTTTTATATATAATGGATCCATCCATTTGAGACAGAATTCATCTGCCCATTCTTTGAAATGATTAAACTTTGAGTCATTTTTGATTTCTATCAAATATAAACCCTGACATTCAATTTTATCCCATTGTATCTTTTCAAGACTTGAAGGTGAAAATTCAAATGATTCTTCAAAATTTAGTGTTTGGGCAAATTCGAGTAATTCAACTTGTAAATCACTAATTTTTTTGTCTAGATTTTCCATTTATGCTAGCTGATTATAATATAAAATCTTTATTGATATCTCCTAGTCATTCTTCATTGTACAAACACAAGATAGAATTACTTTTTTATTTGACTTATCTTATTAAAATTTAAATTTTTTCAAAAAAGTCAATTTCTCCAAAAATTCCATCTAGATCATAAAACTTAGCATGGTTTATGACGTAACCGTTGTAACCACAATATTTTAAAATTAGTTTACTTATTAGAGTATAAAGTTTAGCACTAACATATATCATACGGTTATCAATTTCTTTGCTTGTTCGTTTGGTCTCATCGTGCATTAATATATTTCCATGAAGTAAATCATTGCGATAATCTATTGCCTTTTCATCAAGGTTGGAAAGTGATATGCCGAGTTGATCAAATGGTTCGCGAAGTTTCATCGCATTTGAAATTTTCTTAGTATTTACAGGTTGGTTAATTGCTGCAACTCGCCTTCTAATTTTTATTGCTGCATCTGAGTGCATTTTTGATGCGTTTTTATCTATCACTAAATTAAGTTCGTCAATTATTTCCTTTGCTAATTCTTCATCTGTGATAAGGCTTTGTCTTATCTTTTGTTCATTGATTATTATATTGGCAAAAGATTCAAGTATAACTGAAAATACCCCTGGCATTGAAACCACAGAGCTTAAACTCGCCACCTCCATTAAAAATATAATTGCCACAGAAAGCTCTTCGCTATCATGAATTTTATTGACAAAATTTGAAATTACTGAAGCTGGTATTACAGTAAGTATAGATTCATAACGTTCTGCTATTTTCCTTTGATCGTGCAGTAGTGTGAAAGAATATGGGTTGGATGTTACCGGATGATAAATCGACTTTAACGCTTTTCTAGACAAGCGTTGGTAAACAAAATTATCACCAGAAAAAATATAATTTTCACCACCCGGCATGTAGCCAATTAAAAAGCCAATCCCCTTTTGAATAGAGTAGGAGTCTTTTTTAAAATTACTATAACTAACCGGGTCTAGGTTTTCTATAATAATATAGCTTTGATTGTTATGCTTATGCTGTATGATGTCGTAACGTTTATTTTTGACCTGTACTCTGGTGCATTCGAAAGCCCAGGGAATTTTGCCGTCATACTTCGGAAATTCGAGTTTGTGATGAAAAATGTGTGTTCGTTCTGATTTGTCAAAAAAAAACATTCGAAAAAGTTTCCTTCTGTTTAAATTCCCCTTTGTAAAAGTATCTACGTCGCAGGCGCTTTCACATGGTATTTGAGTAAAATTTTTATTGACAGGTTCTTTGAAATCGGAAGATTTGATATAGTATTGAGAGCCTTCAATATTAATATCAAGCGTACCATTTTTCGAATATGGGAAAATACCTTTATGGAAAAAAATAAATTTCCTATTAGATTTATTCAAATAGGCATTATTTGACTCGTCACGAATTAAAACTTTCTGTTTATTAAAGCCTTCGACCCAATTAATGATTGCTAATTCTTTTTTGAAATTTTTTATTTTACGTTCAATCATAATTCTTACTAATGATGATGAAAAGAGGTTATATTAAATTAAAGTCTTGTAAATTTTATCAATAGTTTCATCTGATACCAATACCTTGCAATGACTATTAAAAATAAAAAGCGATGCATAGGTTAAGTTTTCAATTTTTTTTGAGAAAAAAAATGTTTACCAATAGGTATTGTTACAGTTTCACCAGCATTAACAATCTTAGTGTATAAAACTATTCCAATTAGATTTTGATATTTTGTAATATTAGCTGCTAAACGATCTATTGCAGTCTGCATATCAAATAACATAAAATACAATGGTGTAACTGAAATATATAATAACCCATTATATTCTTGTGGTATTTGTTTTGCTTTGTTTAACCTGCTATTTATGCGACTTGTTTCATCAAAATCATGTGGCAAGCTATCAAAATGAATAGGTCTTATCTTATTCAGTTTACAAATTTCATTAAAGCTTTCTGTGTCTCTTTCAGGAGCTAAGAGAAAATTAAAGCGAGAGTCACTATAATAAATTATTTGATTATTTTCTTTTACCTTTCTTTTAGCTTCATCGATTATTACCTTTATATCTATATATTCTTCCTCAATGATTATTTTTTTTTGTTTACCATAAAATGGAAACTGAGGCGGAACATAATTAAATTGATTATGGAAAAAATTATAGTTATTACTAATGATTTTCTGTGAATCAGCTTTGCCAAGCGTTGTCAGTTCAATATAAAAAACATCACTATTTATTTTGTTAATTACCTCAATATCCGGTGTTTTGTCGTTTTTATTCTTCCCTTTATCTTCCTCAATAAATGAAATTTTGAAATCTTCCTGATTATACATTCTTGCAATTTCAACAAAGGTTACTGCTTCTGAACTTGCATCTGAATGACTTAAAAGCTTTAATAATAATTTATTATAATTACTGTCTGAAGTTTTTAAAGTTTTTAGTGTATCAGTAAATCCGATTAACTCCTCAATTTGCCATTTTGTTTTTTCACTAATCTTTTGTCTTAATGGGTGATTAACTGAATAGGTTTTTAAAAAATTACGACCTAATTCCTGCTCAAGAAAATTGAGTGAATCAATTGCCTTTTCTCTTATTGTATCATCTATTGTTTCTAATGATAAAATATATTCTCGTTGTTTGCTCCATTTAAAATGGTCATTTTCACTTATAAATATATTTTGCATACTACAATTTATAGGTTAAAAAATTAATTTTTCACAAAACTGGATTGCTTCAGGACATTTCACGATTATTGAGTCATTAATTGGAATCGGAGAAAACCAAACGAAACGATACTCTTGTTGATGTTTATACTTATCAAGCTTTAAAAAAAGCTCTTTCCCCATCATTATTCGGTTAATAATATCCTGAGTTTTTTGATTATTTGAAACTTCCATTTCATAAAACTCTTCAATATGAGTATGGAAATAATGGCTTCTCGATGATGTATAATCGCAATTGCCTTCTAAACCAGAAAACACAAAAGGAAGTTTTTTTGAAATTTCTATGGCAAATAATGTTGGATTATTTATCTGAATCGCACATGTAGCATTAAAGTCTTTGACTACCTCTTTACTTATTTTGTTTGTGGTTGACATTACATAGGCATTCAATCCTGATTCATAAATTATGTGGCTGGATTTTTTAGTTTTTTCATTATAACCCCCAATCATCATTTCACCTTCGCGTCCATCACCCTGCATTTCGTCAGGATATTTTTTAAATTTATTGAAGCAGCTTATCATTATTTCTCCGGTCTTAAAAAAATTATCAAGCCATATAGTATTATCCAACAATCTAAATACCGGTTCGCGTTTCAAGTTCCAATCAATATGAAAGTTTAGTGAATTAGGAGTGTAGTTTATCATTTTTTATTGAAGGGTTGCGCAACTTTTAACTGTCAAGCTAGTAGCGTTAGTTAAATAAGTATAATTTTCTATTTAGTATTAATGCTTTAAAAAAAGCTGTCTCAGATATTGAAACAAACCAATGTTTTTCTATAAAAGAGCTTCTTACTATTATTCAAGTTTCCGATGGATTAATGAAACTGTTGACATTATATCTAAAGCATCAGTTTCATTTATTTCCCAGGTAATTTTTGGAGCATGGGCAGCAGTATTTCTAAACATCCCAAAAACACCTTTTATCAGATTAGCAAAACCTTTGTGCTCACTTTCTTCTGTTTCGTTTGAGAGTTTGTTAATCGTTATTAGAGGATTCTTTATTGAAAATGCTAGTTCAATTAATTCACTCCCATCATGATTTAAACCAGTTTTTTGCCTAATAGTTTCTGCAATGCTTTTAACTGCCTCAAAGACTGAATGGAAATAATTTTCTGCTAATAATTCTGCTTTACAATATTCATATATTTTTTCATGAGTATTTCTTTGTTGCAGCTTACTCTTAAATCTATTAGCTTTTTGTTCTGCCTCTGAGATTGTTGAGGTTGAGTCTGTTGAAGTAAATTTGCCGTTTTCTTTGAGTTTTAAACCTGAGAACGATAAATATTTGTTCAGTTCAAATCTAATGTCCTCAAACTGTTCATTTTTTCCAACAAACCTTGCAGGACTCATTGATTTATTAATGAAAGTTAAGATATTATTAGAATTTTTATTCTTATTTTGATAGTTGACAAATGCATTGTATAATCTTTTCCATTTTGTTATTATGGGGTCACAATCGGCAATCCGAGCTTCTGCCAGAAACTTTTCAATTTCAGTTCCTGATAGTCCTTTGTTGGTCTCTCCTAAAGTTTTACTTATTCCTTCAATTACACCTGCTTCTAATGGTTCAAATATTTTCATATATAGTTTTCAAAATTAGATGATTTATTACCGTTCAAAAATTGCATCAATGTCGTCATCGGTGCTGGAAGAACCATTATGACCTGGTCGATATTCATCATCATAGTATCCTAGGTTTTCTAAATAATTTTGTACCAAGTCTTCTATCGGTGCATTTGATAGTGCAATAGATACATCAAAACCAATTTTTAGTAATCCTGTTTCATTAAAATTACTCAAATACGAATCAAAAACACTTCTAACTTCTGACGTAAGACCTTCAATATCAATTTCTAAATCGATATCTCCGTCTGGATAGTAATTATGTTTCAGATGTTTGCTATGATCAATATCCAAATCATTATTGTAGACCATATCAATTAAAATTTGTTCAATCGAACTGTTCACTTTTGAGAGAATATATTCGTCATCAATATTATTTTCATCAATAAAATTCAGTAACCTTTGTAAGTCGTCTTCACTATCTAAGTCTTCAATAAAACCATATAAAAAATTGTAGCTACTAATATTTATTTTAGGTTCAAATTCTTGCAATAACATCAATAGTTCCCAAAGATTATTTCCGGTTGTATAGTCTGTAGTTACTAATGTTTTAAGAAATATTTCAATTCTTTCAATGAATTTATCGTTAGAAAAGTCAATGTATGACAACAGAATGAGAAAATCCCAATCTTGCTCTAACATTTTGTTTTCGAAAAAATAGTCAAATAATAAAGCATGGATTTTTTTAGAATTAGCTGCGCTAATTTTTTTGGAAATAGTTTGCGAATGAAAATATTTGATTGATTCTGTTGTATTTAAAGATTTAAAAACGTTTGCAATTAGCTCGTATTCTTTGGCATACGAATTCAAAATATAATCAGCGATTGATGGATTAAATAATGAATATTCATATTTCGATTCCTGAATTTGGTTTCTATTCAGCAATGACTTTAACGCTAATTTTCTAACAGCCTCGAAACTTTTATCAGTGTGGTCACCGAGATTTACAGGATGTAATTTCAAAAACTTATTATACGATTCTCTTAGATGCTCTTCAGAAATTTTACCATTGTTATAAACAGTTAAAAATACCAATGTTCTCACACAGTCGTCTGTTTGATTTTGGAAATAACCAGACCATATAGCTGTAGGGTTCTCAAGACTTTGATAAATATAATCCCAATAATCAGCGGGCAGTATTTTACCAATTCTGACGCTATCTGTTATGAATTCTATTAACCTTGGATTATAATTACGGTGAGAAATTATTATTTTATATTTTCTACCTGCATATATTTCATCAATATGTTCCTTGCTTAGATTTGAGTAGTAAATGTGGTTATATAATATTTTGGCTTTATCTATTTTGGTAAGATTTTCAACTTTCAGTAAAAATTCATTATCCCTAATTTTACCGTTTTGAAATACATGACTTAGACTATGAGCTTTATTTAAAATATTTGTTCTTGAAGTAAGAATGAATTTTTTTGTCTTATCTTTTGCTATTCTGTTTATGAATTTAACAATATGAGAATCTCGTTTATTGTTGATTGCGTCGTATAAATTACTGCCAAGAAAGTCATCGCAGTAAAATAGAATCTTTTTTTTCTCACTTTCTCTATTGATATTTTCTGCCTCACTAATGTTCTCCTCGATTTCACAAAACTCATAACCTTTTGCAATATATTGAAGAGCCAATGTGTCTGCTAAAGTTGTCTTACCAATTCCAGGATCACCAGTAAGTATTACTACGTTTTGTGCTTCTAGAAGTATAATTCCTTTTAAGTGATTGTCTGTTACTACATATTTTAAAGCTCTGTCTTTTATATCCTCCAAAGTACTTTTACTCCGACCTGTAATTGCGTTATTGGCAATTAAATCTAAGACAAATGTGCTGGTCATCCATAGTTTAAAGTGTTGCTCCACAATATGTAGATTTTCTTTCTTAGCCAAAAAGGATTGAATATCGTCACCACTCAAGATGTCATCTTCTTTAAGAATATATGGCTTAAATATTTTCTTGATTTCTTGCTTGTTTACTCGGGATAGTTTTTTTGAAGTAATAAATATATACCTGCCGGCATTAAGCTTTCTAACTTTGGCAACTTCAACGGACTGCAAGTCACTAACCAATTTACGATAAGGTGTTTCAAAGTAATGCTTGCATTGAATTATTCCTTCTTTGTTACTGCCAATCCAAAATCTTCCATCAACCCCGCCATCTCTACCGGATTTAAATTTTTCAACATTTGTCTTTAAAATATTTTCGATAATGGAGGCTCCCAAAGATTCAAATTCACGGGCATTTAATTTTGATAAGTCATAATTCATAATCAAGCATTATTGATTTTAGTATGATAGTTATTGTTTTCTTTCAGCGGTCTATTAATTTTGTTTTTTATTATTAATATAAATATCCTTTAATGCTATCTGATAAGGATAGGATATGCTAACTAACTGAGAGAAACTAAAATGAAACTAACTATTTTGACAAACTGCTGTCTTGTATCGTTTTATTATTTTTTCCACTCATTTAGAATATTTTCAAAATTTACATTTTTCCATTGTTCTTTCCATATCTCAAAGTATTCTATATCTGATGATTTTGGTTCAGGATCACATCTGTCAATTTTTACTAGTGAAGGAAGAACTATTGATTCTCCAATTAGTAAGGCCTCTCCTGATTGAAGTGTTGGTAAAGTTTCAGTTAAGTTCCCCAAAGTATCAGGCAATAATCTTTTCACGAAATTTTGGTCTTCTGGGTTTGTTAATCTCATCGCAATAAAATTATTACATTGCGAAAATATTGTTTCTGATATTTCAGAAGGTCTTTGACTAACAATTCCTAAAGTTACACCATATTTTCTGCCTTCTTTGGCAATTCTTTCTATGGCAAGTTTTGAAGATTTATATTTCAATAAATCGCTTTTAGGAACATAAATATGAGCTTCTTCATAAAGCAATAATAAAGGCGTTTCTGTCTTGTCGCCAGCTTTCAAAATCTTGTTTAAGAAAAATGCAAAATCAAACAATATTCTTGAGATTAGGGACACTGTTATACTTAGTACTTCAAACGGTATTCCTCCTAAGTTTATAATTGTAATATTACCTTCCATTCCAGTTTTAAAACCAATAAATTGTTTTACAGTTTCCTCAAAAGAAATATCTCTTGATTGGTTGCCAAATAAAAATTGCAAACGAGAATTTTGAAGTTTATTTTCCAAGCGCTCAACAAATTTATCTAGAGTTCCATCAGCATAAGTTCCATTCGAAACACTTTGCGCTTTATTTGGAAAAAATTCAAGTTTTGATTTAAAGTATTTTTCGATTCTCTCCTTTGAATCAAGTTGAACTCCATGTTCCGCATTAGTTGAATCTAAGGCATTATATCCAGTAGATTCACCGACTATCATATAACGGTCATTCGCCTTTGCATTAACTGTTTCAGTTTGGATATTGAATAGACAGTTGTATACTTCTTGAATATCAAATTTCAATGGTGAATCAAAATGAACCTTTTCGGCATCAGGATTATGCCTTTTTTTGTTATCTGTGATAATTTTTCTTAACACAGATGATTGATTATAATTGTTTCTGTCTCCCGTATCAAGGAAGAGTTGCTCTAGTTCATCACCATTTAACATCCAATAAGGTAATGAAAGATTGGCCGCATTAAGAATTTGTGCATTTGGAAAGGCTTGTTCATATTCACCATGAATATCAAAAACTACTATGTGTGAGTTATTTAAACCAGAGTACTCGCTGTTTTTCTGTTTAATAGCTTCTTGGATAACTTTTGCAACAGTATGAGATTTTCCTGAACCAGTTGAGCCAACAATAGCAAAATGCTTGTTAAAGAATTTATTGCCATTAACGGGAACTTTTAAATTAGATGTAGTCAGTTGTGAGAAAAAGAAACGCTCATTTTCAGTTATTCTTGTAGTGAAAATACCTGTTAGTTCTTCATTCGAAAGTAATGTAATACCGTTATTTGGTGGTAAAGGAATACCATGCCCACCGCGTTCAAATTTCAAAGTGTCACCTTCTGTATCTAATGTGCCTGTTAGTTTAACTTCAAGGACAAATGATGGAGGCGTTGATTCGGTTTCTTCATCACCATTATCCTTATCCTTGATACGGTAATTTTCTATTATTCCCACTACGAACTTACTATCGTTGTTTTTATACGGAACCTTAATGTAACTCCCTAGATTGAACTGGTTGTCAAATTGGGTTGGATCAATGATTTCAATACTTAGTGAAGTCGAAGAAACGTTAATGATTTTAAAATTATTTGAGTCCATGCTAAAAAAGTTTTAGTATTTGTTGGGTATTTAATTGATTAATTATTTGGAAATCAGAATCACAAATTAATGCGTGTTTTGGGGAATTTATTAATATCCAAGAACCTTGAAGTCCAAATTCAGACAAATGGCTAAAAGTAGTCTCTGAAATTAATCTAGTTTTAAATGAAGTTTTAGATAAACTATTTGTTGTTCTCATTCCGGAGCTTTTCTTATTAATTATAGCTGGAGACTCAAAAATTTTTTGGCTAAACTGAATAGACTCATATCCATCATTAAAAGTACTATCCTGTGAAATAAAATATTTCTTTACTTCAACAATATTATCGTCTGGGATAACAAAAGTCAATGGCTTAACATCATGAGTCGCCTTGAAGTAATGATTTTCTACAATCTGATGAATTAATGAACCAAGCGTGCAAGAATCTTCCACTTCCACATTCCCAAATATGAAGATTGTATTTTGATTCCTTATTGGTTTACGAAAACGAGATTTAAGCAATTTAAAATACGCTTGTTGACCTTTAAACTCCATGTAAGAGGGCATAAAAACTATCCTTCTCCCGTTATTTAAATGCATAAGTAATTCACCTTTTGTAACCTGCCTTGAACCTGATTCATCAGGCGGATTGGTTATCACTTTTTTGCGCAGAAAATCTACAAGAATAGAATAATAATATTGTGCTTCTTCTGGAGAATTACAATAGGGTAATTCTACTAAATTAGTTAGTACAGATTCATACTGATTTTGAAATTCAGGAGAAAAGCGAAGTTTGAACTTAGTTAGAAAATTTTTCTTCAAATCATCATCATAATTATCTTTTTCTAGACCTAATATTTTATCCAGAAATTCAGTATCAACAGTTTCTGTGTATCCGTTATTATCAGCAAAATAGCAATATAAAATATAGACTTTATTCGAGTCTAATTTGAATTCTTCAATTAATTGAATTATAGGTTTTCGAATTACCGAGGGGTTTAATTTGGTAGCTTCTTTGTATTTTACTTGCATAACGTAATCATCAGTGTCAATATCTTGAATTTGCTCAAGTCTAACAACCAAATCGTTGGTGCTAGCGCTAAGAACTTCTAATAGCGTTTTATCAATTTGATACTCAAATCCTTTTATCGCATAGTAACCTCCGTCCATAATATTTTTTTATTGTTTTTTTGATGAAAAATAAGTAGTAAATATATTCAAAATATATTTATTTCTTTTACTTTTTCCTACTTTTCCAACTATCATTATGATGCATGTTCTTTTTGCGGTCATAGATTTTACCTCGGATATAAGTACCAATAATTATTACCGGGATTACTATTAGAATTTCATACCATTCCATATTTTGATTTTAAAGATGCTCAAAATATCATTTGATAAGGTTATCAAATATGCAATATGGGAATATCTGCTATGCAGTTTTGGAATAAAAAAAGATGCCTTTCAGCATCTTTCTCTAGTGGTATTTAAGTAAACTCTTAAATTGGTTATTCGTTATCAATTTCATATTTAAAATCAAATAGTTCCTTCAGAGTTATTGATAAACCCTTAGCAAGTTCGAGAACCGTTGAAAGTTGAATGTTAATTTCTCCCTTTTCAATCTTACTAATGTTACTAAAATCTACATCGCATCTCTGAGCTAATTGTCTGTAGCTCAACTTTTGTTCAGTCCTTAGTTTCTCTATTTGCTTTCCAAACTCTATCTGAAACTCTATTTTATTTTGCTTCTTCTCCATTTCTTCATTTTGATAGAGCAATTTCAATAGATTTAAAAAAAATAATGTAGGTTAAGTAAACCACATTTGATATATTTTCTTATATTTGTTTCCAATTACATAAATTTGCGATTCTTCAAATACAATATTGAAGCATTCGCTTTGAATCTCGCACTGGAAAACTGGTAATTTTATAGAAACGAGATGATAAGTATGATGCTCACGTCCTATGGCGTGGGCTCACTTATTGTTTCTAGGTATACCAGTACCTCCAGTGCAATAAGATGAGTACCCACGCCTCTTTTTTTACTCACTTACCGATTCATAGCATTGCTGACAGCAAGCATCGCAGTTATTTATTAACCTTAAAACTGTGTGCTTATGGTGAAACCCCACTAAATGAACGCGAGATTGCCACGCTACGCTCGCAATGACAAAAAAAAGGCCCTCTGACTCTTCTTGGCGGTTGAACAGAGGACCGGTAGACAAACAAAACTAATGTTTCATTTAACTAACCAATATTATGAATAAAAATCGTATTGGCAAAGTGAGGTGGCTATTTGCTATCGTACTTTGTTTATATTTTCAAATGGCTTTTTCGGCTGGCATAGTCGTAAAGTCGAAAGTCGAAAGTCATAAAGTAAGTCCCTCGACTGCGCTCGGGATGACAAAAAAGACCGAGACCCTTAGACCCTTCGACTGCGTTCAGGGTGACAATGCTTCTACACAACAAAATATTAAAGGAGTCGTGACAGATTCCAATGGTGTACTTTCGGGCGTAACCGTTACCGTAAAAGGGAAACTCATCAGCACTATAACAGATAGCAAAGGGCAGTTTAGTATAGCAGCTGAACAGGACGATGTACTTGTTTTTAGTTATATCGGCTATAAAGAAGTCGCAGTCACAGTCTCAGTGAACAGTATTGTTAATGTAACGATGCAGGAGGATGCTACTACCTTGAAAGAGGTAACGGTTAATGCCGGATACTACAAAGTAAAGGATAAGGAACGCACTGGGAGTATTACTAAAATAACATCAAAGGATATTTCAACACAGCCTGTGGCTAATGTGCTTGCTGCGATGCAAGGGCGTATGGCAGGCGTTGATGTTGTGCAAACCACAGGAGTGCCTGGTGGTGGCTTTGATATCAGAATACGAGGGTTGAATAGTTTGCGTAGTGGCGTCAATGCGCCGTTGTATGTTATAGATGGTGTGCCGTTTTCCTCGGATGCTATTGGAGATTCGCAAACCTCATCGACTTTGCCTACTGCTACGAGTCCGTTGAACTCCATCAACCCCAGTGATATTGAAAGCATCGAGATTTTGAAAGATGCGGATGCTACCGCTATATATGGTTCTCGTGGTGCTAATGGAGTGGTGCTCATTACTACCAAAAAGGGTAAGGCAGGAAAAACACAGTTTACTGCCAGTGCCAGTACCGGAACCGGGCAAATTACTAAAAAGCTAGACTTACTTAATACCTCACAATACCTTGCGATACGCCAACAGGCGTTTGCCAACGATGGCATTACTACGTATCCTTATAATGCTTATGATGTTAATGGTACTTGGGATGTGAACCGCTATACCGATTGGCAAAAGGAACTCACTGGTGGCACTGCTGTGATTAAGACATTGCAAGCCAGTGTATTGGGCGGTTCTGCACAGACGCATTTTTTAGTTAGTGGGAATACGTATACCCAAAGCACAGTATTTCCGGGAGACTTTACTTATAAAAAAGGAGCGGTGCATGTGAGTTTGGACCATGAGAGTGAAGACAAACGGTTTAAAGTGGTCTTCTCGGGTGGTTATGATGTGCAACACAACGACCAACCAGCGGCTGACCTTACGCGGATTTCGAGAAATCTTGCCCCGAATGCACCTGCGCTATATGATGCTAATGGAAATTTGAATTGGGAGAACAGTACTTGGGAAAATCCTTTGGCGGCTTTGCGTTCGGAATCGTTAGCGAAAACGAATAGTTTGGTAGCTAACAGTACGTTTTCGTATCAGTTGCCTTATGGGTTTATGGCGAAGACCAGTTTGGGTTTTACCGATTTGAGGCATCATGAGAGCAGAACCGATCCTTCGACCATTTATGACCCTGTTTATGAAGCAGGAGCGGAATATTCGTCTATCTTTTTGACTACTTCCAGCCGACAATCGTGGATTGTAGAACCCCAATTGCAATGGCAACGCACGGTTGGTAAAGGTAAAGTGACTGCCTTGGTTGGTGGGACTTTTCAAAATCAGGAAAGTAACAGTATGTTGCAATATGGGTCGGGCTTTACCAGTAATAGTTTGCTGTACAATCTGGCGTCTGCCAGTTTTAGTAAAATCTTTTATGATGATTTGACCGAATACCGCTATCAAGCCTTTTTTGGAAGGGTGAACTTTTCGTGGCAGGATAAATACATTTTGAACTTGACCGGTCGCCGTGATGGGTCGAGCCGCTTTGGACCTGGTAAGCAGTTTGCGAATTTTGGTGCTTTGGGGGCTGCGTGGTTGTTCTCTGACTACAACCCGGTTAAAGAAACTATGCCTTTTTTAAGTTTTGGAAAATTGAGAGCCAGTTATGGGATTACGGGTAATGACCAAATTGGCGACTATCAGTTTTTAAACACTTACCAATCGAGCGGTACGGTGTATGACGGTACGGTAGGATTGAGCCCGATACGGTTGTATAATCCTAATTTTAGTTGGGAGACCAACAGAAAGTTGGAAGCGGCATTGGAGCTTGGTTTTTTGAAAGACCGCATTTTTACTACGGTGAGTTGGTATAGAAACCGTTCTTCGAACCAGTTGATTGGTATGCCATTACCTGCGACTACGGGTTTTACTTCAATGCAATCGAACTTGGCTGCTACGGTGGAGAATTCCGGATTGGAGCTAACCATACGCACTGTGAATGTGCAAAAGGATTCGTTTGGGTGGACTACGAATTTTAATCTTACCGTGCCTAAAAATAAGTTGATTGCTTTTCCCGGACTTGCCAGTAGTACCTACAGCAATCAATATGTGATTGGAGAATCTATTAATATTAAAAAACTGTATCACTTTACCGGTGTGAATCCGCAAACGGGTGTTTATGAGTTTGAAGATGTGAATGGAGACGGTCAATTGACCATTGCCGATGCCCAAACGGTTAGGGATTTTAGCCCGACTTATTATGGTGGACTGCAAAACCAGTTGCGGTATAAGCACTTTCAATTGGACTTTTTGTTTCAGTTTGTGAAGCAATTGAACTGGAATGCGGCTACGCAGTATTCGGCTCCCGGTGCTTTTGGGAATCAACCCGCTTCTGTTGTGGGCGGTTGGCAGCAAGCAGGTGATATCGCTACCCATCAAATTTATACCACCGGATTGAATAGTGATGCCGTGAATGCTTATGGACGTTATGCCACCAGTGATGCTGCTGTGAGTGATGCCTCATACATACGATTGAAAAATGTAGCCCTTTCGTATGTAGTACCCAGCTATGTGAAAGGATTGCAATGTAAGTTGACTTTGCAGGGTCAAAACCTACTACTTATTACACCGTATAAAGACGGTGATCCCGAGTTTAGAAGCTTTAATTATCTGCCTCCTTTACGCATTGTTAGTTTAGGAGCCGAGTTTAAATTTTAAAAAGAAGAGACATGAAAAATAAACTAAAAACTATATCATTTTTTTGGCCAGTGGCTGTTTGGGGCGTATTACTGTGCCTTGCTACTTCGTGTGATAATTTTGTAGGTGTGGAGCAACCTAATTCGCAACTGACGGGTACGGCTGTATTTGAAAACAATACTACTGCAACTGCTGCCATGAAGGACATTTATGCTAAGATGCGCGACAATGGGTTACTGACCGGTAAGTCGGTTGGGTTATCGAACTTACTAGGGCAATATACTGATGAATTGGTGTGCTATCAGACAGGTGTTACTACGGCAGAACCCTTTTATAACAATAGTGTGACGGCTACTAATGGTTATGTGCAACAGTTGTGGAACAGTACCTATAATCAGATTTATGCGACTAATGCCGTGATTGAAGGTGTTACTGCTTCGACAGGTATGACTACTGCACAAAAAAATCAACTTATTGGGGAAGCGCTTTTTGTTAGGGCGTTGCTGCATTCCTATTTGGCAGGTGTTTATGGTGGTTGCCCTTATATTACCACAACCGATTATGTGCAAAACAGTACTGTGCATCGATTGACTACCGTGGCAGTTTATAATGAGTGCATTGCTGATTTGGAGGAATCTGCTACGTTGTTGCCAGAGAGCTATATTAGTTATGAAAGAATAAGACCCAACCAATATGCTGCTAGAGCGTTGCTTGCCCGATTGTATTTGTATACAGGGCAATGGGCACAAGCCAGTAATGAAGCTTCGGCGGTGTTGAACCAAACGGCAATGTATGTGTGGGAACCGGATTTAGACAAGGTATTTCTAAAAGAATGCACGAGTACTATTTGGCAATTTTCAGCCAGTGGTGGCTATGCTAATGCGCAGGAAGGTGCTTTGTTTGTTTTTAATGCAGGTCCTCCACCTACGGTAGCATTGAGTCAGTATTTATACAATTCGTTTGCCACAAATGACCAACGTAGAAATCATTGGATTAGAAGTATTACCGATGGCACGACTACTTGGTACCAACCTTATAAATACCAACAGGATAACAGTTCGACAACGACTACTTCGTATTCGGTTATGTTGCGACTGGCAGAGCAGTATTTGATTAGAGCGGAAGCCCGAGCGCAACAAGGTGATTTGATAGGTGCCAAGCAAGATTTGGATTTTGTACGCAACAATGCCGGACTTGGTGGTACTACTGCTACGACTAGTACCGCAATTATTACTGCGGTTATGGAAGAGCGCAGGTTTGAGTTTTTTACCGAATTGGGCATGCGCTTTTTTGATTTGCAACGAACAGGAGCTTTGGATGCAACCTTAACTCCTGTTAAACCGGGATGGAATACTACAGATGGTCTTTGGCCGGTGCCTCAATCGGAATTATTGATTAACCCAAATCTTGCTCCGCAGAATGCAGGCTATTAGAATGAGAAATCCATTTATTATTTTTTTGTGTTAGTTTCCTGCTCTGTCATGGGGCAGGTTACGAACAAAAAGCTTCTTACCGAGGCAGATTACCATTTATGGAGTACTATGGAAATGCAAGCAGTGTCTGCTAAAGGGAATTGGGTAAGCTATCATTTGGCTTATGAGAGTGGTATGGATACCCTTTTTGTGCGGAATAAAGAAGCTACCAAAACCTATTCTTTTGCCAAAGGGTATGATGGGAAGTTTGCCAAAGATGCTTTTTTTAGTTGTATGCTGCCGGACAATGTACTTTCGGTTTTGAATTTAAAAACAGGAGTCGTTAGGCAGCTTAAAGAGATTACCCAATATGCTTTCTCGGCGGATGGCACTACTTTGGTTACGTTGACCGAGACACAACAACTTACTATGGAACGGCTTGATGGTATTGGAACGGAAACGATAGCCTCTGTTACCAGGTTTTATCTTAATCCGACCACTACGGGAATGGTTTATGCCATAGCAAAGGAAAAAGCCTCGTTGCATTATTGCCCTTTTGATGGTAATAGGGAGCATTTTCAGAAATTGGAATCTGATGGTGAGGCTACCTTTGAAAACATTGTTTGGCAACGCAAAGGGCAATCTTTTGCCTTTGTGAAAAGTTATAAAGACACGCTTGATATTCGGAATGGTAAAAACCTGTATGTATATCGATTAGCCGGGAACAAACTTTTTGGTTTTGATGCAAATAGTGTGCCTTCTATAGCCAAAGGCAGTCGCATAGAAGCACCACTTTGGACCCGCTTTATGATTTCGGATGATGGGCAACGGGTGTTCTTTTATCTTACTGAGCCATCGGCTACAAATCCTGAAAAGCCATTAGTACAAATATGGAATGGCAATGATGCCTGGCCTTACCCGCAGGCGCAACGAACAGGTAGGTTTGACAAGGCGTCGAAATGTGCTGTTTGGTGGCCTGATAGTGGGCGATTTTTAAGGATAACAAGCACAGAGCTACCTAAAATGATGTTGAGTGGTGACCAGCACTATGCGGTTACTTACAATCCGATGGGGATAAACCTCAGTTTACTCAGGATTTTACCGCTGATTTTTATATTACAAATTTGTCAAGTGGAGAAAAAACTAAATTCTTGGCGGATCAACTATGTGATATTGCGGAAATCACGCCCTCATATGGCGGTAAGTATGTAGCTTATTTTAAAAACAAGCAATGGTGGGTTTATGATATCGCCCGTAAAAAACATTTTAATGTCAGTATTGGAATTAGGGAATCGTTAGCTGATGAAGCAAAGGATAAGTCAGGGCAAAAGCCAGCTTGCGGCATTGTAGGATGGACGAAAGATGATACCGATATTATCCTTTATGATGAATATGATTTGTGGAGCGTAAGTTTGGCCGATTTGAAAGCCAAGCGACTTTCCAGAGGAAGAGAACAAGGAATTTCTTTTCGATTGGTTTATCCGTTGGGAGAGGTGAAACTGACGATGAACTTTGATGGGTTTACTTTTCGGGAATTGGATTTAAGCAACAAACTTTATCTACAAGCCTTTGGAAAAGATACCAAACAATCGGGGTTCTATGAATGGAATGGAACTGAAAAGCCAATCGTGTTTAAAGATAAAAGCATTACTCAATTTGGTTTTACAACTGGGAGTGATACCTACTATTATGCTGAACAGGATTTTGATGCGCCACCGGCTATCATGGCTATTGGGAAATTGAAAAATGTTGCAAAAATTGTGGTGCAGAGTAATCCGCAACATTTTACTTATCATTGGGGTACCTCACAACTTATCAGTTACACCAATTCTAAAAATCAACATTTGCAAGGTGCTTTGTACTACCCGGCAAACTATAACCCATCAAAAAATATCCCATGGTCGTTTATATTTATGAGCGGTTGAGTCAGGAGGTTCATCGATATGTTAACCCAACACTGCACAACAACATTGGTATTAATACCAGTAATTTGACTGCTCATGGCTATTTGGTTTTGCATCCCGATATATCGTATACTATGGACGATGTTGGTATTTCGGCAACGGATTGTGTGGTTAGTGCCACTAAAGCTGTGATAGCTATGGGTATAGTACAACCTGATAAAATAGGGTTAACAGGTCATTCGTTTGGAGGCTATGAAGTTAATTTTATCGCTACGCAAACGGACATTTTCGCTACCATTGTTTCGGGTGCAGGCTCTTCGGATTTGGTTAACACTTATCTTTCGATTGGGTGGAATACCGGTAAAGTTGAAACTTGGCGATTTGAAGATCATCAGTATCGCATGCCACTGCCTCTGTTTTCTAATATGGAGGGATTCTTGAGGAATTCTCCGGTTATGCAGGCTCAAAACATCACTACCCCTATGCTAATTTGGACGGGTGAAGAGGACCGGCAAGTGGATTATCATCAAACTATAGAATTTTACAATGCTCTACGACGGTTAGGGAAGAAAACTATTATGCTTGTTTACCCGAACAATGGGCACATATTGACTGAAAGTGATAGTAGAGAAGACTTTACCCATCGGTATGAATCATGGCTTGCTACTTATTTAAAAGATGCATCACCACCTGAATGGATTGCAAAAGGAATGCGATAACCAATCTTTATAAAATCAAAAGCAGTTCCTAGTGATTAGGAACTGCTTTTTTTGTGTTTAATGGTTTAGTTAAGTCTCCACAACTGAACCGCACAATGTGTGGCATCGGTCATCCCAAAGATTTGCGCACCTCCCGTTTGGGTTTCTGTACACAAAACTCCTGTGTTCACGTTGTCACAATTGTTTTTAAACACACAAGTAGGACCTTGTTTGATGTAGCCCGGCACTGAGCTTACAGCTTTAGCATTTTTTGATGCTGTGGTAGTGAAAGCACTGGCTACTGCTGCTGTAAAAAGGATTACAGACAGGAACATTTTTCCATTT
The DNA here is from genome assembly GCF_010119235.1 of Flavobacterium phycosphaerae. Classification (NCBI taxonomy): domain Bacteria; kingdom Pseudomonadati; phylum Bacteroidota; class Flavobacteriia; order Flavobacteriales; family Flavobacteriaceae; genus Flavobacterium; species Flavobacterium phycosphaerae. The sequence continues at coordinate 2,548,541 of NZ_JAAATZ010000001.1, forward strand.
TTCATGATGTAAAAAATTAAATTATTGATTTGATCTACTTTTTTCTACAGGTGTTCGATCTTATTCCTGATGCTATATTATTTATCGCCTTGCCGATGTATCGAGTTGATAGGCTACCAGAGTGTTATTAAACAGGAAGTACACTTTGCCTTTTGTGGCCCACATAGTTTGTGGCTTTTTATCGTTAAGATTATAGACATAAAAGCTATACTCGTAAGTTTTGGTGTTGAGGTTGTATACATCAATCACAGAGGTTTGTTTCCAGAGGTTAAGTGATTCATAACGTCCCCGAAGGTTGGAATTCACAAACAGTTGATTGCCTGAAGTGCTGCTGAGCTTATTAACCATCAGTGGAGGTACTGCCATCTTTCTGTCGCCGTTACTTAAAGTGGCGATTTTAATCTTAGCCGTAGTTGTCGTATCAATGGTGTTTCCGCGATAGGAAAGTTTTACTGTTTTATCGGCCACAATAAATTGATTGCGGTAATAGTAGCTGTAGATGAGTTTTTGAATTTGTGGATTGTAGCGCAGTATTCCGTCACAATCGAAGATGCCGTCTATTTGTTTTTGCAAAAGCCCTTCACCATAGATTACCCTTGTTTTATTATTTGAAAAGGTCATGGTTCCTAGTATACTTTGTCCTGTTTTTAGGCTTTTACCGCGAAAGATTGCTGAGGTGGAATCGATGGGTTCAAAGGAAGAGAAGAATGTTTTACTATCAAGAAGTTGTTTTGCTTGCCAGTTTGATATGTCGCCTTTGAAGATACAGGGTACGGTACCGTCTGTTAGGTAAAAACTAGAATCGATTATCCTAACTTGCGCTGACCGGAATGGTAGTTTGTAGGTATTGAGTTCAATTTTATAATTACCTACTAGCTTCAAATCACTACTGATGGCTACTATTGAAAGTGGTGCAGCATAGTTTCCTAAGTAAAGAATGCCATTAGTCATCCCTGCAAAATAATATCCGTTGTATGGTAAGGTTAATTGCCCTGATTTACTGTAAAGATGCGGCGGATATCTGCGGACAAAATTGTTTTCCTGATGGATGATTTGCTCTGATTTTAGGAAGAGAAAGAGAACTATACCAACCGAGAAAATACTTGTTGTGAGTAGGACGATTAGTTTATATCTTGTTTTCCAAATTTTGTTTTGTAGTGGTAATTGTTCTAACGAAAAAATGATTGCTACTGCGGCAAGAAAGCAAAAGACTAAGTTGAAAAGTAGGTGTTGGTTCCATGTCATTTTTTCCAGTATTCCGCCGCAGGAACAAGGAACAAATTCACTGTAATGTAATATGATATATATGTAAGCCGAGAACATCATCATTAACCCAAAAGAGGCTACCAAGGCAAAGAATTGTGTGCGATTAAACATTAGTAAAATTGCAATACTAATTTCAAAAGCAGGAATAAACCAAGAAACCCAGCCGGCAAATGCACTTAGTAATGGAGACTGCCCTAGTTGAATGGTAAAGCTTTCGTAATCGGATAATTTGCTGAAGGCTGCATAGGTGAAAAGGATAATAAACAAGTAGCCAACAATGTCGATGCAATACTTTTTAATGGTGACCGAATTTTTCATTTGCAATGCTTTTAATACTGTAAAATTCTATAAATGAAATATTTATGTTATTTCAATTCGGGAATATTTACAAGTAAAAAACGGAATAAGATTACAAATCAGTATTCTCGCGCTTGAGTTCGCTTGGAGGATAATTGAATTTTTTTTTGAATGCTTTGTAGAAGTTGGTATAATCAGTAAAACCACTTAGTAAAGCAATTTCTTTTAAAGGAATTCTGGTTTTTTCTATTAATGTATGGGCCTTTTTAAGTCTTTCCTCATTATAGAATTGGTAAATACTGGTTTTTAATAGTCTTCGAAAGTTTTCTTTTAAAGTGAATTCGTTTGTGCCGAACATTTTTGATAGCCTCTTTGTAGATGGTAGTGGTTCTTCTAAATGATTTTGAATGTAATCGAGGACTTTTTGAACCATGAGGACTGTGGTATCGTTTGTTGCACCTAAATCAATTTTAGTATTCTTGTATGGACTAGAATATCCAATTTCCTGCAATTTCTCTGCTACTTGGTTGAGCATGTTTGCCAGTTCATCAAATTGCTCATCAAGACCTTCTACTACCATTCGATAGTTTAGATTACCATAAGCTATTTCTAATAGCATACGGTAAATGGATTTTATTCGTTCCTGGTTTTGTTGCTTGTCCATCGGTATATGTAATTGAAGAAGTATCGGAAGGGATATGGGAAGTGAGGACAAAGCTATGTAATGTGTATTTCTGAATCAAGAAGTATAGTGTGTGATTCGGGAATTAAATACTATATTTTTTGGTTATTTTACAAACAAAAAGCATTGCAGTTTACTTGCAATGCTTTTTACTTATTGAGTAATACTTTTTACAATTAACCTGTATAGCTTAATAAAACTTTACCATCTTCAGACTGCATAATATCTTTTAGCGTATCCCTTAAAACTATCATATCTGCACTTACTTTAATATCAAGTACACGAGCATAGATTTGTGTACTTTTCAAGTTTTTGTGACCAAGCATTTTGCTAACACTTTCAATTGGCACGCCATTACTAAGTGTAACTGTTGTTGCAAAAGTATGTCTAGCCGCATGAAATGTTAGGTCTTTATTAATGCCACAAACATCAGCTATTTCTTTTAAGTAACTGTTCATTTTTTGATTACTTAATATTGGTAAAACACGATTTTCATTAAGACATTTAGGACTGTTTGAATATCGGTCAAGAATTTCTTTTGCAATTGGCAGTAAGGGAATATTAGATGGTCCATCAGTTTTCTGTCTGTTTTTAAAAATCCATATTATACCATCAATCCCTAAAGAAATATTTTCGGGAGAAAGTTGTTTTACGTCAATATATGCAAGACCTGTATAGCAGCTGAAAACAAAAATATCCCTAACCAATTTAAGACGTTCTGATACAAAATTTTTCTTGTAGATAGTTCTAAGTTCAACAAGTGTCAAATAATCTCTTTCGACTTCCTTTACTTTAGCCTCATACTTGAGAAATGGGTCTCTGACTATCCATTCATTTTTAAGACAAATATTGATTATCTTCTGAAAATTCTTCACATACTTTACTGCCGTGTTGTGGCAGCAATCTTTTTCTGATTTCAAGTAAAACTCATATTCAGTTACAAATTCGTAATCTATATCGGCAATGTTCATGTCAGTCGCTTTATACTTCCATTGTATAAAACTTTCTGTATGCTTTAATGAAGTATCATAGCGCTCCGCAGTTCCTTTAGCGAATTCATCAGGGACTAAAGCCCACATTTTTCTATTGTGTTCTTTGAAAATAGGAACTATCATATACTTAGCTTGATCAGTACCTGTTACTTTTGATTTGACAACCGCAGCCGTAACAGGCTTTTTATCTTTCATGGCCATGTGATGTGCATCATAAATCTCCTGTTCAAAGGTTTTAAGATAGCTATTCATAGATTTTACTTCTTGGGTTCTACCAATTAGTCTTTGCAATTTATTATCCCAAAGTTCCGGTGGAATACTTCTTTTGCATGAGATTTCTTTTGGAATACCATCGATTGTGATTCGTGCATAAAGAGGCACAGTTCCGTTGGCTTTTTGTTTGTTCTTTTTGAGTAGAAAAAGAAGGCTGAAAGTTTTGTTCATAATGATGTCATTTTAGATTTATAAAATTATCTATCAATCACACCTGACACAAGATGTACACTATTTGAACAGGTTGTTAGTCAGGTCGTTCAGCGAATTTCAGTGACCCATTTACGTTGAAATAAATAGGTCACTAAATAGGTCACTGATACGATACCATTTAATGAACTTCTTTGATACAGCTACAAAGCAAAAAACGCCGTAAAACATAAGTTTTACAGCGTTTTGCTTCAATTTACCTTTCGGTCAGCGGAGAAAGAGGGTTTGTAACTTACCTCTCAATATGGTGTAAACAGTAGCTTTGTAAATTTAATATAATCCGGGTAACCGAATTTATCCCCTATTAATTAATCCTAGTAGATTGCATTAATTTGTGAATTGTAAATTTACAAAATCCCTATTGAAATTCAAAACATTTCGGGCAAAACTACACTAAAAAATGAAGTGGTTTTTAAAGTGGTTAAAGAGTCGGGAGACTAATATTTCTCCACTTTCAGCATTTGCATAATCATCCAAATATCGCTTTTTCAACTTGTTCAATATTCAATCCTGTATGATTACAGAATTCTTCAATTGTGACAAACTTTAGGGCTTTATTATGGCTCTTTGCTATCTCATGCAATAATCTAAGACTTTGGCGGTAGCTTTGACCTGTAACGAGCTCTACGTCGTTTGTGGTGATGCATATACGCCTTTTCATCGCTTTCATACTCTAACCATACCTTTAACTAGGCTTTGACTGTCTTCAAAGTGCTAGTAATCATTTCTAAGAACTGACTAAAGTTAATAAAAATTGTAATTGCTTCGACAAAGGCAAATTACTGGCTTTTATTGCTTGTATTAGGTGACAATTTTGTCGAATGCTGACAATTTTGTCGCATTGGTATTTCTGGTATGGGGTAAGCTTTTATATGTGCTGCGTTTGTCTAAATTTTGTTCTTGAATCAGTCGAAATTATGTTGCAACGATAATCGAAATGAGGAGTGAAAATGAAAAGGAGTATTAATCGTAAAATGTAGAAATTATGGCTAGACAGACAGGCATAATTAAGTTAAAAGGTACTATCGGAGGTATGACCTTTTACAAGACTTCCGCAGATGGACATTTAGTTCGTGAAAAAGGCGGAATTGAGAAAAGCAGAATCGACAGCGATCCTGCTTTTCAGCGAACCAGAGAGAATGGTTCGGAGTTCGGGAGAGCCGGAAAAGCCGGTAAACTTTTGAGAACAGCGCTGCGCCCATTGTTGCTAAATTCTGCCGATGGCAGAATGGTAAGCCGATTGACGCAAGCCATGGTAAAAGTAATCCAAGCTGACACGGTTAGCGACAGAGGATTACGAAATGTAATTGATGGAGAAGCTGAACTACTGTTCGGTTTTGAATTCAATATCAGAGGTAAACTGGGTACTAGTTTGTATGCTCCATTTGTTGGAGCTATTGACCGCGTATCAGGTGAAATCACAGTTGATTTAGCATCATTTGTACCATCAAATATGCTTGCAGCACCGAGTGGAACCACTCATTTTAAAATCATTTCTGCCGGTGCCGAAGTGGATTTTGAAGCTGAAACGTATGTGGTTGCAACTTCTGAAACAGCAATTTTGCCATGGGATGCCACTGCAACAGCAGTTATCAGCCAAACCAACGCTGTAACAGCTGCAAGCACTAAGCCATTGTTTTTGGCTTTGGGTGTTGAATTCTATCAGGAAATCAACGGGCAAATGTATCCATTGAAAAATGGTGCATTCAATCCGCTTTCTATCGTGAAAGTTGATAGCGGTGTGTAATGGTTCTTGAATTGACCAGAACTTATTTCCCCGAAGGAACCAATGGGAAACTCGAATGTGAGGGCAAGAAGATTTGTAATACAATTGAATTGCCTTGGAAGAAAAATGTGAGGAGAGTTTCCTGTATTCCGGAGGGGAAATATTTTATTAAAAAGCGGTACAGTGGCAAATTTGGTTGGCATTTGGAAATCTTAGGTGTTGAAAATAGAAGCTTGATTTTGTTTCATCCTGCGAATAATGCACAAAAGGAATTGAATGGCTGTATTGCTCCTGTAACGAAACTTTCCGGACCAGGTTTAGGGTTAATGTCTCGAAAAGCTTTTAAAAGTTTAAAGGACATGGTTTATAAATCTTTAAAACGAAAGGAAAGTGTCGAGTTAATTGTTAAATCTTAATTCCATTTGATATGAATGTAATTAAAAGAGCAAAATCACCCACACCGAAATTTTTTAAAGTGCTTCGAAATATTGGATTAGTGTTGGCAGCGGTTGGCGGTACGATTTTAACTGCACCAATATCCTTACCAGTGGCAGTAGTTACTGTTGGTGGTTATGTAGCAGTAGCCGGTGGAGTTCTCTCTGCAGTGAGTCAGCTGACCACAAAAGAGGACCATCCTCAAGATGTTCAGAATGACAACAAATAATTCAACTCTGATTGGTACTGCCGGAGGAACATTTTTAAGCATAGTGCCAAATATACACTCTGCGGATGTTCTTAAAACAGTTGTTTTGGCCGGATTAGGCGCTGTAGTCAGTTTTATAGTGTCGTTAGTACTAAAGAGAATTTTAAAGAAGCACAAAGAATAGTTTAACCTTAGTTGTGGTGACCTTTGGGTTAAACAAGATGAAAGCCTAGTCCTTAGACCAGGCTTTTTTTATTGGCATTCCTCACACAAGTTCAGAATTACTTCTTCGACTACTACTGCAGAAGTATTGGTAACAAGTCCATGATATTTTGCGCAGTCTGTTGCTTTTTTTCGACAGTCAAAAACGCCAAAGAAAACGCGTGAGGCTTTCGATTTCCAAATATCCGTTTGGTAAAGGATGAAAAGTGTCATAGTATTTGCTTTTAGTTGATTATTTGCAATAGCGGTAAAGAATTACTCTTCGCATTTCATTAATAAGGTTTATATTTTCTTGGAATTGCTTTTCTTTTTGTTCCAGAAGCTTTAAAGCTGCTACATGCTTAACATGTTGCTCGTGTTCTTCTATCATTGCTTTGGCTCTTGGATTGAATTCTTTTTTAAAATCCTGTAGCCTTAAAAACGGAATTACTGAACCGGTTAGATATTTATGCCAAAATCTTGTTTGCCATAGACTGAAAGCAACAAAATAGAAGTTTTCACAATCCTCTTCATTTTGGAAGATTATTGCAAAACTGTTTGTATATGCCTCTTTATTAGGCTTACCGCTGTTCAGCCCTTTGTTAAGAATAAAAATATGAGGACTTGCATAACAAGTGCCTATACGGTGGGATTTGATGATGAAATTCGTCATGGCTTCGGCTTTAAAGTCTAGTGCTCCGCTATGCTTCGCACACAAAATTTTTCAAAAGAAAAAAGAGAAAAAAAGAAAGCCGGTCGTCCAAGTGGAGGGTTTCAAAAAAAGCAAGTTTTTTGAAAAAAATACTACCCGATAAGTTCTACAGAACGCTAGGCATCGAGCTAAAAAAAATGTTTTATGGAATGGTATGGGTGGAGATTTTTTTCAAAACCCGAAGGGCTTGAACTTGCTTTTTTGAATACCCGGAACTTATCTTTGCTCTCTTTTTTATTTTTTTTTATTTTGATTTCCAAATCCACTTATTGTTAGATAATCTTGGTGCACTCGAATAGCGGTCGCGTCGGAAAGGGTATAAAATTCCGGAACGGATTTTATACTCTTTCTTTGGTTTGGTTTTATGGGTGCCGGAGATAGTGTTTAGTGCACTGGTGTCAGTGTTCAGAAGGTTTGTTGTAAAATAATCAGGAAGGCACTTATAAAAGCAATGCAAATACTTCCTATTTTATTCCGCAGGTGTTCTGGCAAGTGTATCATTTTTTATTTGCTAACCGGGTAATTTGTGATTGCTTTTATGGATAGCTGATGCCATGAAATAATGTACAGTTTGCAGAATACTGTTGCCAGAACAAATGTGATTTGTAACGGTGTTGCATCTGCTATCGTGAAAGCAATGTATACTGTTGTTATGAGCAAATAAAGCAATGATACTCTTGCTTGGTTTTGGTTTTATGGGTGCCGGAATTAGTGTTCAGTAATCAGTAGCCAGTATTCAGCGGTATAGTTGTAAAGTATTAGGGAAGGCACTCATAAAAGCAATGCAAACACTACCGATTTAAGCGTTTAGCTGATAAAGACAGTTAAAGAGAAAGTTAATAGAAATTGAGATAACCGGAATGCTTCTATTGAAAAGGTAAACGTTGTTTATGGCGGCGGTGAAGTGGTGGTTTTTTTAATAGCTGGGTGATGCGATGGGAGCTATTAAAAAAGTTGCCGCTGAACCGCCGACGAGAGCGTTGGGTGCGCGGCTTTTTTACATAATGTTGTTATAGTTCATGATTTGGGTTCTACAGATGCAGGGAGTTTCTTTATGAACTATAACGCCACATTATGTAACTAAGCTTTGGAGAAAAAATTACCGGCGCAAGTCACGCAGTGTACGTGTTATTGCATCAATAACTGTGACGGTAATTTTTTTAGGAGCGTTGGGAAGAAGTGGCAAAGGAATTTATAACGTTCCGACATTGTGGAAGGCTACGTACTAAGCAACTATTTTTATACCACTAAGATAAAATTACCTGCGAATTGTAAAAGTGAACTCACAACAAAATCCGCAATTGCGTACAGGCTGTTATAGGCAGTTGACTTATGTTTTATCAAACATTTTTCATACATTTAAAACTGGAAGAATAATCCAGATTTATTCTCATTATATATTCATCTTCGCCAATAAATTCATCCAAGAATCTTTCAGAAAAACCGCTTCCTCCAGAATCCCTTGCTTTGATCAAAACATTAACAAGAGGGAAAAATGTTCGTTTATAACTACCCAAATTACGAAAACATTCATCATATTCAAGAGTTTCCCTAGTGTCACAAATAATTAAAAAGCCACTACCTTTACTCATTCTTCGTACACATTCTAGTCGTCCAGTAAAACTTGCTATTTTACCATTCTTATTAATTCTTCCACACGTGCGAAATAAAATAGGTCTTGTTGTTGGTAGATAATTCTTTAAAACAATATCCCAGACATCGAAAAAAGCTTTTCTTTTTCCATCTGGACCAGTACGAACCCAATTACAAATGAATATTACGGTAGAGTCTAAAATGGCAGTATCTTTCTGTAAAATATCAATTAGGTTTTGAGCTATTTCATTCTTTTGAGTTCTTGTTATTCGATATTGAAATTCATCCATTGTTTCTTGATTGAGCGTAATCTTTTTTACAATTGTCCATAACTGTTTCCCCGCTGCATGTAGTTGCGAAGTTCGGAACGGATTATTCTCTGTTAAAGATAAAAATTATTGCGAAACGTAAATGTGAACTTACCACAAAACTTGCAATTGCGTGAAATGGCTATTATCAGCTGGCTTATTGCAGGGCCACATCAGAGCACACATTAATTTCAAATCGCCCAAAATGACTTTTTGTGTATCCTTCTTCAAAACCTTTCAACTCACTTAATAAAATAGAAGTTTCAGGTCTGAAATTCATAATGTAATTTTCAAAACCTTCTTGACTGATTTCACTTGTTGTGTCAATGTCAGCAAAGCGTTTCGGATTTGTGTAAGCAAAGCTGCTCGACAGATGTGAACAATATCCGGTGTCTTTTATTTCTTGAACAGGAAAAACAATATTAATGAATTTGGAATAATCAGCATCTTGATTTAAATGAGCCTTTACGGAAAAATATTTAATAGCATTCAATCTTTTATTTTGTCGAACCCAATCTAATAAATACTGAGGTATTATATATTCGGGTTTGAAAGTTGCGTCAGTATTTAGAACTTTGATACTACAACAAAAAATCAAAGGCCATTTGATAATATAATCAAGTATCATAGAATCCCAACCATCAATTCCTTCTTCCATAATTTCACTTGTTTTATTGATGAGAGTAGCCAAGCTTTTCGGTGTTAAAGAAATATCTAAAGCATTTAATTTCATAAAATCCTTTATTTCAAATCTTGAAAGATAAAAGTCATTAAAATCAGGTCTATCTAATTCTTCCCAACAGACATATGAAGAATTAGCAAGGTAAAGGCAGGGTAATCCTGGTATACTAAATCTTTGTGTAGTTGCTTTATGTCTTAATTCAAACGGTAGATGAAACATTCCATCTCTATCGACTTCTTTTTCACTTTTTCTACCTCTAAATAAAAGCCTGTTTTCACCTAAAGGATGACTGGCGTCAAATTCACTTACTAAATACTTCTCTATTTGTTGCATGCCTTTGTCAAAATGAGAATAAGATTTAGAAACGTAGCCTAGGTATAATTGTCTATAAGATTCTAGTAGTTCATCGCATAAAGTATGAATTTTTGGCTTAATAATTTTCAGTTTATCGACAATTGTACCTTCATCAATATTTTCTAAAATCTCTAAATATTCTTTAAAAGATTTCTCTATAAAACTTAAAAATGTAATGGGTTTGTCGTAGGATTTTGGCAACTGAAATGAGCCTTCTTCTATTGCTTGTATTGAGTTCATATTTAAAGGTTTGAAAAACTAGCTGCTAACGTGCCGCCGCTTGGCGTAGTAGCGGCAAGTTAAAGAAAAATGTGATAAGAAATGCTTATGTCTAGAGTATTTTCCAAGAAAGACAAACCAGCTATTACGCCAAACGGCTGTTATGCTATGTTATTCTTTTTTACTATTTAATACTTCTGTAGCTTTTTGAATTCCAAGTTTTTCAGCTTTTCTAAGTGCGTTTTCTCCTTTTTCCATTTGGTCGTCATAAAGGTAAGTAATGCCAATTTCATATAAAGCTTGTCCATGATCTGGTTTATCACTTAAAACAATTAAATAATCTTCGATTGCTCCTTTATAATCTTTGAGCAATCCTCTTGTTTTAGCTCTAAAATTATACACTGGAATCATTTTTGGTTCTATTTCTATACACTTTGAAAAATCAAAAAAGCTTCATGATATTTTCCATTGCGTAATCTTGATTCACCACGTTGAGTGAAATTCATATAGTTTTTCGGGTCGATGCTAATAGCTTTTGTAAAATAATTTTCTGCTTTATCATATTCTTTAAGTTCCATATAACAGTTAGCTAATGTTACATAGTTCCGCTCCTTGTCAGGTTCAATAAGAATTAGTTTTTCGCCAATAGGAATACAAGCTTCAAATCTATTTAAAGCAAATAGGCATAACAGTTTATGTGCATTTGCTTCTAAAGAATTAGGATTAAATTCTAAAGCTTGAGTAAAATTCAAAATAGCTCCTTCAAAATCTTTGTTTTCGAGAGCAATTTCTCCAAGTTTAAATGCAGATTCAAATGTTGTTGCGTATACAAATTTTTTAAAGTCTTTATAATCCATTCTTCTTATTTATTAGGGAGTTCTGATAATATCGCATAACTAGTAAATATACTCAAGTTTACACAACTTATTCAAACAAATGTTAAGATTAAAAATATTGCAATTTGAGTAGATATGAATATTGATTTATGATTAATTATTAACAAGTTAGTTCAAAATAAAACCATTTAAATGAATAAATGGTTTTAAAATACATGTAAGTAGATATTAACTAAAAAATGAAATGCAGTAGTCAAATAAGCCTACTGCATTTTAAATAGCCCTGATGGAAGTGGCACGAAGTAGAACGGACAGCAGGAAAATGGAAGCCTCGTATTGCCCGAGCCATTCGCTCATAATAAAGAATACTAAGCTGAGGATTGGAGAATAGTAGTTGTACTGTAGTTATATTCAGGTATAGGTTCCGGTTTATCATCAACGTTTAATTTAATTCTATGTACTTCATCGAGAAATTCTGATTCACCTTTGGGCATTAACTGTAATGCAAGTTCTATGATGTTTGCAAAATCAATATTAGGATTACCTACAGTATCTGAAATATAGGGTTCTTCTGTTTGCCAAGCTACACAACATAATTTCATTAGGTCTGAAACTGTCGCATATAGCGACGAATAACTTGAAAAGTTAATCGTAATTTGCCAGATATCGTCTCGCTTGGGATGTTGCTTCATGGAATTCAACAACCAGTCAGAATTTTTAAGGAGTTTTTCAAATTCAGCTTTCATATGTTTAGATTTTAAATTGCTATTAGCAGTTTGCTAACTGTGAAGGAAGAGATAGATAAATGTTTTCCTCGATAAAATCCGATGCGATTGAACTTGCTTCCACCGGTTGTAATATTGATTCTCTTATGTAATCTAATAAATCAGCTTCTTCATAAGGTATCAAGTCTAAAATAACACCCAAGACACCCGCTATATTTGTTGATGGTTCCGGTATATGTGCTGAACCACCGTGGTCACCAGCTTCTAATGCTAAAATGGAAACTTTAACGATATCGGCAATAAGAAACATTACATCGGAATAGCCGGAGAGGTTTAATTGAATAGTGTCACGTTTCTTTTTAACATTTTGAGATTCCAAAAGAACGAAGTACTTAGCTGCTAAGTCACGCAGCTCTGGCGGCAGTGTTGAGAATTTTGTTGTCATGGTATAATAGTTTTTGTGTTATCTATTCGTTCTAGTTCTTGAAGTGCTATAGTATTAGCTTGTTTGTAGAAATTTTGGCAGGCATTAAGAATCCATAAATAATCCTCTAACTCTGCATTTAGCCTATACCAATGCCTTAGCATTGATGGTGGAGCACACAACATTTTATATCTTTTTGTTGCCAATTCAGATTGTTGCGAAAAGATTTCAGATGGCAGTGTTGTAAAATGGCCACATAAAAGAAGAAGATATTTTAAACTATACTCATTGGGCATATATCCCATAAAAACACGGATTAATCCAAGAACTATTTGTTCTATAGCTATGTGAAGATTGGCTATACTACATAGTACAATTTCCGGATTTTGAGTAATGGAAACTGATTGTAAATAAAAATCAGCTACAGCAGAACATTTAAGCCAGTAATCACGGTCTATATTTATATCGCGATAAAGTATTCCATTAGATTTTATAAAAGGAGGAGCCGATTTATCTATATACAAACGCTGACCTTTTCTAAAGACTTTATCAAAAAACAATTGTTGGTTTAATTGATTTGATGCTAAATCAGTTGGTTTATGGATTAGTAGCGATACTGAAATAATTTTCCCTGAACGTTCAGCTATTAAATTAGCAATATCAGTAGATCCACCCGGGTATGCCTTGTCCGAAATGATTAAAATATCAAAATGGTGAATGGCCGTGTTTCTTTCTAATTGAGATTGAAGAATATTAGAAGTAATAGATGAATTATTCCTATAACCAAATACAAAAACGGTACATGGATTGAGTCTTTTGTTAATTGAATCCAGGGTAAGCTGAATTTCTTCGAGAGGTAAAATTGTTGTTTCCATCGTGCATGTAATTTTCATGCAAGTTAGTAACGGTCAGAGGGGTATGAAACAAAATAGGTTTGTATGTAACAAAGTAAAATTGTTATCCACAAATGCCTGCTAGCCCTAATTATAATAGGTTATTTCACGTATAATGTGGTACTGTAATATATCGTCAATATAGGAATGCATTTGAATCCAATTTCCATTTTTGTCATATTCATGGTGAAATTGTTTTTTCCAACCATTATCTTCAAAACATTCACAACTAATTTCAAGGTTTCTTTCATTTACAGTTTCAAGGTAACATAATTCAGTTTTACCTGTATTTTCATTGATATCAAAAGTTTTAATTGTATTTTTTTTTTTTCGTCAAATTCGAATTTATTCCAATAGACAATACCATCGCTATCTCGTTCTAACTTTTCCTCAATAATTCTATTTTTATCGTCGTAACAAACTGTATAAGTACCATTTTCAAAAAGATCAGAATCACTTGTATATCTTATCGTTTCTTTGTTTTCGTAATAATTGTGTTTTTGTTGTTCAATTTTGATACTATTAAATGGCTCATATTCAGTATAAGTTTCTAACTCAACTTTGTTATTACCATTATATGATATTGTAGTTTCCCCAAGAAGTTTGTTTGTATTCAGTTCAGATTTTAGTATTCTTATTAACTGATTGGAGTTATTATAGAAAAACTGTAATTTGCTTTTACCTTTTGAACTTTCTTCAATCTTCTCAAGTAGATTGCCTTCTTTTGAAAATGTAAAGCGAAAAGAAAGTGACACTTTATTCATGTGCAAAGCCGGTTCATTTTGAATATCAACTTTAGGATTGTAAGTATCCTGCTTGATTTGATAAATTCCGTTAGCATATTGTTTTTGAGCACTATTATAATCTTCGTAAAACATAGTTTAATGAGTTTTAAAACTATTCCATTTTGTCTTCAATTTACCGGCAATATAAACTTCCATGAAATACAAATCATAGTCTAGTTCTTCCGGAATTACAATTACTCTGTAATCTTTAATTTTCACCTGTTGAATTTTTAATAATTCAGGTGGTAATTCATTTCGTAAACCTTTATGTCCTGAAAAATGTTTTGCTTTTAAATATGAAAAACTAGTTTCATTGTGTTTAGTACCCCAAGCATGTTGATATAATCTTCTAAATACTGTTCGAGAAATACCTACATAAATTGGAACTATTTTATTATTTTCTTGTAATTCACCAAATACATAAAGTCCTTTTAGTTCGTCTAGTTTATTGCTTTTTTTGCCTAGTTTGGAATTACAAGTTACTTGAAGTTTAGTTAGGAAATCCTTTTGTTTATGACCTTTTTCGGTCTGGTACAGTTCTTTTACAGATAGACAATTTGGATTAGAAAAGTGTTTGTTAATATTTTCAATTACTCTGTCACATTTCTCAATTAACTGTGTAAAATCATTAGGAAACTTTTCTTGGTTGTAATTCATAGGTTAGTTTCAATTATGGTTTGTTTTGAAAATACGCAGTACTCCATTTTACCTCCAATTGTAAAATAACGCAAATCATTGTCATGAAATTTGCTGTATGCAAAATCAAGTGATTGGACTAATACATTGCGGTCAAATTCTAATAAATTGGGAGTTTTAATACCTTGGTAAATACCATTGGCTCTGAGATAGCTTTTAATATGAATTAGTAAGGTTCTGAGTAGAATACTTTCCTCCATTAAGCGGTCATTTTCATTATTTGCTCTTATACCATCTTTGTCGCTCTCGGAATTATTAATTACATCAAAATTGATTGCATTGATGTAATAAGAAAATAAAGCGTCCTCATAGAAGCCTGAAAAAGTAAGGTTTAAATCTGTAACAAATTCATCTTCATTTATGTTTGGAAATAATCCTAAAATTTCTTGGATAAACTCCGGCGGATTTGCGTTAGGATGCTCTTTTACAAAAGCTCTTATTTTTTCAAGGTATTTTTCTTTTTTTGTTTTTAACGTTCCTTGAACCCCTAAAGCATAGTTTACACCCAATAACAATTTATTTTCATCGTCCACCGATTCGAGTTTATTTTCAGGAAGTGTTATAGTCCTTCTTTTATCACTTGCAATAATGATAAAATCATTGTGAACTATATTGGAAATTAATGTCATTAGCTATGTATTTTTTGAAGAGTCAAAAACAATAATAAGTGTCTTTTTTTATAATTTATGATCGTAATACGATATCCTGCAAAACACTATCATATCGATAATTTACTATCGACTCAGCTATTATTAAATCAATTACTTTGTCAATTACAGGAAGAGGGACAACAAACCATTCCCGAGGAGTTATTCGTCTACCATTTTCATCATAGATATCCACATTTAAACATACCTCAGCAAAAAAGCGATGTAACAATTGCTCAAATTTATGTGGATTAATATTATAGCATTTAATTGTTGAAACAATGTGAACATCTGCCATAAGATAAGTTGGTTCTTTTTTGGCATTCTTCACTCTATCTTTAACATCTACTTTAGAGAAACCAATTTTATAAAGGTCTTTAATTGATGCAATATCTTTGTTTGTCGATTTGGATTTTAGAATGTAGATCCAACCAGTTTCAGTATCATCTTCATTGACAATGTTTGCGTTTTTAAACAATTCATTTTCTATTGAGCTATCTGTTTCTGTAACAATTTTTCCATTGTTTAGAAGTTGTTTACCCAATGAACGATACAGCATATTACTTTCAGTCCCATTTTCAAAAATGATTCTAGTACGACCATCTTTTCGAACTCTGTTTCCGGAAGGAATTTTTCGCTCTTTTTCTTCTACATCTACGCGCTCAAGAAATAGTAATATGCCATCTAAAATATAGAATCTTCCCTCTTCTAAGTTAGTTTCGGTACTGTCAAATGGTTTTAATTTTCTCAACCCTTTTCTTAATTCTTCATGGACTTTAAGAAAGGCAGGTTCATAAGTGGTAAACTCGGAATCTTTAATAGGTTTTCTTCTTGCAACAAAATCAGCTTCTTCTCGATCTTTTGAACTTGGAACGTTTTTAAGTTTAAAAATTTCCAATGTATCGTCAGTATCTAATAGACCAAAATCATCGTCATTCATTATATCTGCTATCGAATTTATTTCAATAACTGCATTGCCTAATAAGTTATGAGTATCATGTGGCTTTAAGATTTCTATATTTTTTGATTAGACCTTAACTCTTTTAATCTCACGCCTAAAGTTCTTTCTGAAACCACATAAACATCTGCTTTTGGTTCTCTTTTATTTTTTTCAAAAAAGGCATTGATTTCCTGGAAAGAATCTATTAATCTTTCGTCCTCTGATTTGATATTTGATACTTTGGGCTTTGAATCTAAAATACCAAATTCATCATCGTTGAAAATGTCTTCTAGTGTTTTCTTTTTATTCATTTGCCATAGCTTTACGTTTCTGTTCCCGCAAAAATATGATTGCTTCAGCTAATCTTTTTTCTTGTGGATCAAAAGACTGTATACTTGGTTCAACTCCCGTTCTTATCTTCCAATTCTTGATTTTAGGCCAAAGTAAAATTGCTTCTTCCTCTGTCATTTGAATTCTAGTAGCATCGATGGTTTCTTGAATTGCTTTGAATACCGAAGCTGTGACCGATTTTGACAATATTTCAAATGCTTTCTGAAATGGATTTATAGTGTCAATTAAATCAATATTGATATCATCAATATTTACAAAACTGTCTGCCATTCTGATAAAGCGTTTGTCACCTTGTGTTTCTATATGACCATTCTTAATTACAGAATCCACAACCACATGCTGACGAACTTCTTCAACTTCTTCTTCTGTTAAGTCAGGATACGTTTCTCTGATAATTTTAGGAATCAGTACTTTATTTATTACTTCCGGGTCCACATTACCAGGCAAAGCTTTTATCATTACATCATCCTGTAGGATAGTAGCTTTTAAATCATTGATATCTGATTCAATGATTTCTCTTACTCTAGATGATGAAGGTTTTTTAAATCCATTAATCCGTATTGTATCTTCATCGTCTTCACTATCATCCTCGGGGAATTTAGGTTTAAATTTAAAGTTAGGAGCCAAAACCTGTTCCATTAATAAAGATGCCGTAATTGCCTTTAACATATTATTTACTGATAATTTGACTTCGCCATCTTCTGCATCAGGTTGCGCAATCAAATTAGTAAATTGGGCATGAGTTTTATTTTCACTATCTCTGGTACATCTTCCGATGATTTGAATGATCTCCGTTAATGAACCTCTATAGCCAACTGTCAAAGCATGTTCGCAGAACGGCCAGTCAAAACCTTCTTTTGCCATTCCTAAAGCAATTATAATATCGATATCTTCCGGATTATTCGAAACTCGTAAATACTCCTGAATTTTGTCTCTATCTTTTTGGTTGTCATGGACTAAATCTGCAACCTTTAATAAATTGCCAGTTTTATTACTTCGAACAAACAATACACCAGTGTCTGGATCTTGATATTCTAAATCACCTAGACTATCAATTATTTTGTTTACTTCCTCATATTTTTCTTTAGTAGATTCACCAGAATTGACACTTGGAATATGAACAATTGTTTTTTTGGTTTCGTCTAATATTTCATCAATAGCAGAAGTATATCGTCCTTGATAAAAGTGATAACCAATACCTAAAGATTTTAAATGTTCATATCCATTAAGTTGTTCATAGTAATTGTAAGTAACCTTGATGAATTGTCTCTCGGATTCAGGTAATAATACAGGTACACTATCACCTCTAAAGTAAGAACCAGTCATAGCAACTATATGTGCTGTAGATTTAGCCATAATGGCTCTTAATACTTCTCCTAATCTATTATTTCCATCTGCAGAAACGTGATGAAATTCATCTATAGCAATAACAACATCGTTGAAAGCTTTTTCATCAATGCCTTCGCAAGCAAAGCGCAGCGTTGCATGTGTACATATCAATAGTTTTTCATCACTTGCTAAGAAATTATTAAATGCTTTTACTTTACTAGAATCACCACCCGGTGTACATAAATTGTATATTGGATTGGGTTCCCAATCAGCAAAGAAACCGTATTTAGATAATGCTGTTTTTCCAAATGAACTACCAATGGAACGCTCAGGGACTGCTACAATTACTTTTTTTAATCCTTGATTAATTAGCTTGTCTAATCCAATAAACATTAAAGCACGAGATTTACCTGATGCGGGTGGCGCTTTAATCAATAAATATTGAGCTGAACGTGCTTCAAAAGCTCGTTCTTGCATTTCTCTCATACCAAACTCATTTGTGCTTTTGCTTTTGCCAGTTTGGTTATATTGAACATGTACTATATTTGGCATGTTTATTTAGCTTTTTTCGTTTTTTTATCTTTTTGAAACAAATTATTTTTTGTCGTCATTTCACCGTACAATTTGAATAAATACTCCAATCTTTCAACATCACTTTCAAATGGCTTTAAGCGGTAACACCTCTCAATTGCAAGGTCTAATTCCTTATGAGCCTCTTTTAAGCCTGACGGCATTTTTATAGGATCGTAAAGTTGTGCTAATGTCTTTTGAGGATATTTGGCTCTCTCATCTAACACCTCAAAAACATGTAGATTGATTTGCTCTTTTTGCTTTTCATTAATATTTGGAAAAGGGAAAGTGTTATAACACAAGCCTGCTGAATAACGATAGTCCGTTTTTAATTTACCTCCAATAGCTTTAACCCAAACCATATGAATTGCAGAGGATATTATACCAAAAATCCAAGGTTGTACGTTATATATTGCCAAAGCTGAATCTGAAATTATGAAATTTTCATCTAGAAAATCAACAGGGATATATTTTCTGTTTTCAGAGGATACTCTTGGAACAATAATTGAATTTGTTTCCTGATGTCTTATTTCTGCAAATTTAAAAGGTATACTCGCTAACTCTTTTGTCGATTCACGTTTACTTTTATTTCTTATATTAAATGTTAAGTCAATTCTTTTCTTTACTTCGGGAATTTCATATGCTAAGTCTTTATTTTTGTCTGAAATCCACAAACAGTATCTTTCTTTACCTCTGATTAATTCTAAAGAACCTATTAGTTTTTTAATCAATAAATGGGCTTCCGGGTTTATTGAAAGTATTTCGTCTTTTTCGTCTTTAGAAAGTATTAAAAAACCGCCATCATTGGCCATGCTTCCAAAATTTATTTCAGGTAAATTTGAAATACTTTTTGTCTTTTTAGATATAATTTGTGGATTACCTTCAACTAAGTACGGACTTATATTTTCTGCTTTTTTCTCAAAATTATCAATATAGATATATTTCTGCTTATTTGAGACGTTTCTAAGACCAACAATAATAACATAAACTCCAGCATTTCCCTTTGCATTATTAGTCCATTTAAATGATTGATGTGCAAAGTCAATTTCGATAGAATCTGATAAAATATTTGGCCATATAAGGGCTACTTGTTCTCCTTGACAAATAGAATTTGTTGATACAAATGCACATTTCGCATTTATGCCATCAATATATTTTTTTCCTAAATAAAACCAGCTAGCGATATAATCCATGTTATTGTACCCTTTGACATTGTGAAATACAATACTCATATCTTCTTTTTGCACTTCATCTTGAAGCCTGGCACCAAGGTACGGTGGATTTCCTAAAATATATATTTCATCATTTTCATTTTTAACTGGGCATGCCAATTTCCAATCTACTCTAGTTGCATTGCCGGATGTTATATGTCCGGCTTCTTTTAATGGTAGAATTGGTCTTGCACGACCGAAATCAAAAAGTTCATCGATGAATATTTTGTTCATTTGATGCTCTGCTAACCAAAGAGAAAGTATAGCCATTTCATGAGCAAAATCATCAAGTTCAATACCATAAAACTGAGATAGTTTGATTTCTGTATAAACGGTTTCTGTTTGATATGACTGCTTACTTTCTTTTTTCAATAAATCAATCTGTTTCCAAATTTCGATTTCAAGTTTTCGTAATTCTTTATAAGCAATGATTAAAAAATTTCCACTACCACAAGCAGGGTCGAATACTTTTATTTTTGAGAGTCTAAAGATTAACTTACGGAGTTTATTTGGATTGTCTTTACTTTTTCCGAATTCTTCATACAATTCATTTAAAAACAAAGGTTCAATAACTTTCATAATATTTGGAACTGATGTGTAATGCATTCCAAGGCCGCTTCTATACTCTTCGTTGACTACCGCTTGAATCATTGACCCAAATATATCTGGATTTATTTCACTCCAATTTAAATCTCCACATTCTAAGATAATTTTCCTTGCTTTGGTTGAAAAGGTTGGAGAATGAATAGTATCTCTAAACAAACCTCCATTTACATAAGGAAATGCTTTTAAATAATCAGGTTCTGAACTGTTGTCCTTAGTATTTAATACATGGAAAAGTCTATCGAGAAAACTATGTACATCGCTACCATCTGTTTTTGTGTGTTGAGCAAGTGTATTTGTGAAAATACCTTCATCTTCAAATATTCCAGTATCCTCAGCAAAAAAGCAAAACAATATTCTAGATAAAAAGATATTTAAGTTGTGACCTCCATCATTATAGATATTCGGATTTTCATGTACAAGGATATCGTACAGTTTTGCCATTTCATATGATGCCTTACGGTCAGCATGGTTGTCATTTTTTTGTTGGTATTTTTCCTGACCTGACCATGGCAAAAAGAAGTCAAAGCGTTTATTAATCTCTGAAATAGGAGTATCAAGAGTTAACCCAGTCCTAGTATCTTTTGCTAATAAAGTTTTATAGTCAGTAACTATAACAAAACGAGGATTATGTTTTAAATCTTCCTCACTTTTTGTTAAATCATCGATAGTTGTAAGTAGTTTATCTGATACTACTTCTTTAAATAACACTTTCTTTTTATATAAAACTTCACCCTCTTTATTAGATAAATTAAAATCTCCTTTTTTTAAACGGGTAATTGAAGTTTTTGAAATACCATAAGCGACTAAAAGATCATAGATAAAATTTTCATTATCAATTGATTTTACAAGTTCGTTGAGGTTTTTTTCTATTTGAGTGGAGTTCATTTTTAATCTGAATCAAATTTCTCAAACTTAGTAATAATCTTCCAAATAGTCATTGATTTGAAATGCATTTTTAATTAAAATGCATCAAAATAAAGTATATTACAAATAAACTAATTAAAATAAAAAACCTCCAATAAAGGAGGTCTTCATACAAACCGGATAAAAAATTATAATTGTGGTATTTATTTGTTATTCAGTAGTTTTTCTAGATAGGCAACTTTGTCTTTTTCTGCTTGTAGAAGTGCTTTATAAAGTTCTTTGTTTTCTTCAAAAGATTCAACCAATTTTTCTATGGGGTTGAAATTAAAATGATTTTGATTGTAATTACCAAAAGCACTATTTGTGCCACTATTGTCATAAAATGTATTAAAAAAATTTACAACATTTTCTTCCGAAAAGTTCTTAATTGCTTCGACTGTCATTCCCAATTCTTTTGCAATTAGTTCTAATTTTTCTTCTTCAACAGTTTCACTTTTTTCAATATTCGAAATTGTTTGCTGTGTGACCCCAATAGCAATTGCTAAAGCTTCTTGTTTCATACCACGAAGCTCGCGAATTCGACCGATGTTACGACCTATATGTTTTGGTTTGATTGTAGTATTCATATTTCAAATGTAATAAAATTTTTAATATGTTTTTGATAAATCAACGACTGAGATAATACCATTTTAAGATAGATTAATCCAAAAATGATGTAGAGTAATATCATTTTGATTTAGACGAGTATGCTTTGACAAAAGCTTGCCATAATCACCAAAATATATTTTATTTAGTTTTTCGGACTCATTCCATTTAGCATCCATTATCCATTGATTAATTTTATCTAGCCAAAAATCAAAATCATCCTTTAAAATAAATGCTAATAGACCGCTCTCTTGTAAATAATTATTAGAGTTATCTCTACCATGTCTACCGTCGCGAAATCTTTGAATTCCAGCACCTTTTCCATAAACATATTCATGTTCAACACGACTTGAATTTTTTGGGATAGGAGTGGGTAAAAGCTTTGCTTCAAAAGTAAATATTAAGATTGCACCAAAATATACACCAATGTCAATAACACTAGATCCTGATTGAGCATTCTCTCTAGCAAAATAAAATTTAGATTGACATTGATTTGTCATGAAGACACAAAAAGATAACGAATGTTGGTTTTCGTTTTTTTTCACACTTAAAATTTCAACAAACTCATCCGACATGTTGAAAGCAGAAATTTCAGATTCAACAAATGTTAGAAGCTGCTGAACAATTTTATTTGGTTCGAGTACCCGAAATTCACTTATACCTGCACCCATAATCAATATCCTGCTTGTTTTAGGTCCAAAAATGTATCATCGGCATCCCTAAGGGCAATACTATTTAACCAATATCTCTGAGCAAGTGGTTTAATAAAAAAAATACAATCGTAATTATCGATATGTGTGTAAACTCTAATTACTCGTTGATAAATTGCTCCACTATTTGAAAGTTTATCTTCTATTATTTCCTTTATTCCATTATCAGGCAAACTGCCATCTATATATTTTAGGTCACCGATTTTTCCATATCCAAATTGATAAATGATATAAGATGATGTAAAAATGGATGTTCCAATTTGCCAGCATTTTTCATCAGTAGCATATATCTCATTAAGGGAATTGCAAAAAGTCTCTCCAAAATTTTCTAACTGTTTTTTATTGACTGAATCTTGTAAAATTTTACCAGAACTTCTGTTTGCAATTGATTTGCCTAAATGTATATAATAGTTAAGTACATCAAATAGAATAAGATTTTCATTTTTGGAAAGATTGACATTATCACCAAAATTCGAATCAAATGGTAATGCCTCTATATCTTCTTTATTTAAATAAGTTTCTTGCTTAACAATTACACTAGCACTATTTGCTAAGACATGAAGTTGATATAATTTTGCAAATCTATTTTTTATTGTATCATAAATTAGTCTCAGTTCTTCAATGTCTACTTTTGGTACACTTAGGCCAGTGAATTTTCTTTTAAACGTTAAATACTTGTTTTTATAGTTTTCAATTAAATAAACAGGAATATTTTCGTTACCTATTACATCTTTCAGCAACAGAAATGGTGGTTGAAATAGCTTTTCATCCCTAATAGCTTCAAACGTTTGTGAAGTTTCCACTTCAGTATTAACCTTTCCATTGGAATCAATATTGACTATTGAATCTTGGTTAGTAATATAGGAAGCTGTATTCTTTTGATTTTCGTTTCCAATGATATAACCAATATTAAATTTCCAATCATTTTTCTTTTGCATTTTCTCTATATACATTCCCAATGTAGGAAAAGAGTTTAATCGGTAAATTAAATGAAAAAGCCTTCCTCCACCTAGCAAATTTGTTTTCCAAATAAACTTTTTATTTTCATCAATTGCCCAACTCCAAGGTACTTTATGGAAATCGTAGTAATCAATTTCAAACCTGATTTTCTTTTCCGATGAAACCATTCGTTTGACTACTACGTGCTCAATGTCCTGATGTGTAGATACAATATTTTGAGCGATAATAGCAATAACCGGAGTGTCTGCTGTTTTATGAAATAAATCTCGCCTCAAATGAGTAAAATCATAAATTTTATTAACTGTAAAGTCTGTAAAAAGTCTTGTTCTATATTTTTGAGAGTTTTTACTATAAAGCAATACATTTGATGGGATGATCATGCAAATTTTATCAGCAAAAAATAAACCACCCTCAAAAAACTTCAAAGCAAAATTATTATCAGGAATAAGATTTGGTTTTATCTTTAAAAGTTCTAATTTTTCGTTTGAAACCGCACTTTTTTTGCTTATGCCTTTTATTGGGTTAAATGGTGGATTACCAATGACAAGATTAAATCTCATTGATTGTTTAACCGCATCATTACACCAATCGAAGAAATCTTTATTTTGAATATTTTTTTGACTTAAATCTTTTAATTCAAGGTTATTCCATATTTCTTGAGGAGTTAATTTATCTAATAAAGCAGTTGTTAGACTGAATACACTAACAAGTGTGGCAGTTTTTTTTAAGTCTACACCAAAAATATTGTCTTCCAATATTTTCTGAGAAATTTTACTGTCTGGATATTGAATATTATCTCTAGTACTATTATTTATTGCCCACCATTGTAAAAGTCTTTTGAAAGCTGCAACAAGAAAAACACCAGATCCGCATGACGGATCAAAAACTCTAAAAGAATTATCCTTAAAAAGTTCGGGTTTATCAAGTGGCATTACTTCATCAATTAGTAGGTTAACTAAATGAATTGGTGTATATACGACGCCTTTCTCTTTGCCTCCTGTATTTCTTACGGACTCAGCTTGAATAAAATTTTCATAAATGGCACTAATTACCTCTGCCGGTAGATGTTTAAAACTGTATTGTTCCCAAATAAAAAGTTGATTGGTTTTCAGATTAATATTTGCTCGAAGAAAATTTGCTAAAAGATTCAAATTAGCATTTGCAATCTGATTTTTTTCAAGTTCAGAAAACTTATCAAATATTTTTCCATTGAATTCATTGGATAAATCATTTAATATCGAAACAAGTAATCCATTTTCAACTACCTCAGCGAATGTTTGTATTTTATGTTTTTTATATAGATTTCTTAAGGTATGCTTGCCCTTATCATCAGTAATATCTTCAAGAAATTTTATTAATATTGAAGTAACTAACAGTTTATCAATAGTCTCAGGT
This sequence comes from Flavobacterium phycosphaerae, assembly GCF_010119235.1. Taxonomy (NCBI): domain Bacteria; kingdom Pseudomonadati; phylum Bacteroidota; class Flavobacteriia; order Flavobacteriales; family Flavobacteriaceae; genus Flavobacterium; species Flavobacterium phycosphaerae. The sequence continues at coordinate 2,573,286 of NZ_JAAATZ010000001.1, forward strand.
AAAAGATTGAGCTCCTGAGAACTCGTAAATTCCTTTCTAACTGTCATTAAATAATCTAGTAGAAATATGTATGGACTATTTTTTTCATCTATACTCTCAGTAAAATAAGGCTGTTCCCAAAAAGTACCATTACCAAATAAATATGCTGAAAAACGTTCTTCATTAATACCCTCAATTGTTGAAGTAGAGGCAAGCAATAAATTTTCTAGACTTAAATGCCCATTTTGAACCATCGCAGGTTTCCGAGCATTGATAATATCTGTTCGTGTAGATGATTGGATAATGTAGATTTCGTTTCTCCCTGCACTCCATAAGGCAGCATGCAATTTTATGTGGGCAGGAGTATTAAAGAAACTTTCATCTTTGTAAAATATACATACTGCTGGCTCAGAGCGAACTGGTACATCACTAGCAGTATCGTAATACCTTCTAAATAATATTGCGTCAATTCCTAATTTTTTGGCTTCATTGATATACAAAATTTCAGCATTATTTTTTGCAGCATTTACTTGATTACAAAAAACAAGCCCATTCAGAGCGGTATAGTCCAAAATTTTAGTATCCATAGTTTTGTATTACGGCAAATTTAGTGAAAAGTAAATGTATGATGTTTCCGTTTTCAAGTATATATTTAAAAAATCAAAATGTTTTATTTTTATCAGTATTAATCGTGTCTAAATAAAATTGCAGATCATATAGATAAATAAATTCCGTTGCATCTTGTTCCGGCAATTGAGCCAGTTCTACAAAGTTAATATTTTCATAGAATGATTTTTCACCCAAAATGTCTTGCATAATTATATAAACTACATGCAATAAATTCTGATTGTGGCATAGCACAGTAAAGTTTTTTAAGTAGACAATCATATCTATTTTTCTTTCGTCTTCATATTCGAAAGGCATAAATTTAAGTTCACTTGCTTTAAGTGTAATGTCTTTAAAAACATAAGGTTTGTCCAGACCGGCTTCCATTTCATCTATGGATTGTGTAGGTTGTATAAATGCTGTAAACTGCCAGTTTTTGAGTTTAGGTGCTGCATCAACTAATGTTACGACTTGTTCAAAAAACTCCGGGTTTCCACCTGCCGAAATTACTAATTGAATTGGTTCACTATCATTAGCTGGGAACATAAGGATACATTCTAAATCTGTACAGTAATAATGTAAATGTTTGTCAAGCCAAAAGAGAAACATCTTTTGGACTTTTGGTTTTTCATTTCTTAAATTTCTCAGGGTGCTTTCGTTGTATTGAATCCATTCCCAGAATAGCTTTATTGTTTTCATAATTTGGTTTTATTTTCGTTTGTCTAAAGTGTTTTTGTCATAGGAGATTAAATTTACCAGTTCGCGTAATCGGCTTCTAACTCTTAGGCCGTAATGCATTTCGATTTCTGATGCTGACAAATTGGATGTGATGTGTGTTGGAATCTTTTTACTAATAAAAATGTCGTATCGACTTAAAATAATTTCTGCCATCACATTACATTCATTGCCAAAATATTTCAGGTTGTTTTCAATACCTAAATCATCAAAGCATATTATTTTAGGGTCACTGTGGTATAATCTACCATTACTGTATTTGTGGATAATCTGATATCCGTCCTGGATAAATTCAAAGCTTACATCGCGGCAAGGCTTTACAAAAAATTTATGTTCTGTTTTGGTGATGAATTTCATAAGATTCATTAGTGCGGTTTTTCCACAGCCAACCGGACCAGAAAGTAATATTCCCTTACTCAAATTCACGCCGAATTGATTACAGGCTTGTTCATCCCGAAGGAAATAAGCAATAAGTTTATACACTACCGGGTAGTCAATTTCATATATCTTAAATCCTGGCCAATACAATTCACGACCTTTTACTTCGAGCCATGCTATTATTTCCTCGTAACTATAATGGCTCTGAATAGTCTTTTCCCGTTGAGGTGTTGAATTGTTTTGCGCTGTCTGTTCTTCCATGGTTTATGAATTTAGGTACGTTTAACATCCAGTTCTTTGCTGCAGCTTGCCAGTCAGCCATAGGTGTCTTACCGCCAACCAACCAACCGTTACTTTTGAAATAGTTGTAAAACTTATTTGCTTCCAGTTCCGGAAAACTATGTTCTGAGAAAAAAGCTAGAACTTCTTCATAAAGAGGAATGATATCTTTTTCTTTTTTGGCGGAACTTTTTTCTTTTTCTTCTACAAACTCATTTTTAAAAAACGGAACGATACTTTCATTTTTTTTTGCGAGCTCACCCAAGTTTTCAATGTTTAAATCGTCTTTACTGTTTGTATTGTTTGTATAGTTTATAGAAGGTACTAATGCTATTTCATTAACCTGTTCAATACTTGTTTCATCACTTGTACAAAGCTTGTTTACTACTTGTTCATCAACATGTTCAAAATTTGAGGTTGTTTTATCTTTTTTTTGGTGCGGTTTTAGGTCTTCTGCAAAATTGAATAAGTAAACGTGGCTGCCTTTATATGGATTAAATGATGGCTCGTATTTTATATAGCCTAGAGCATGTAAATTTTTTAGGCATTTATGGTAGGTAGCCATGGAACTGATTTTGCTGATGCGCATAATTTCGTCTCTCGAAATGCTTATTGGATTGCGGAACCTGTTGATATTCCAAAATTGAAATAATGCTATATACAAACTGACATGAGTAGGATTGAGCATTTTGTCTTTGGCCACTTTGTCAAAGAATCCGGTTAAGTGTTTGATGTAATTCATAAACCGAATTACTTGGCATTAAACAAATTTTGCTCTGAGTTGACCTTGTTAAGCTCTAATACCTTTTCAATGTCTTGATAGGCATAGTATATAGTTCCTCCAATTTTGGTATAGGAGAGGGTTTTATTAATACGCAAGGTTTGTAGAGTTCCGGGAGAAATGTTGAGTAGTTTTCTAACCTCGGTTGATTTTAACCATTGTTTGGTTTGCTGCTGATTAAGCTGTAATAAATCTTTTAATTCTTTGAGTAATAATACTCTGAATTCATTAAGATCTTCTCTGGTAATAACTTCGATAGCCATAATGTGCGATTTTAAATTGTTATGGCACAAAATTGTTGCTATTGACTTACTTTATTACAGAAGTTGAATTGAAGTTCAGGATTATTTTTTTTGAAAAGGTCACAATTTACTGTTTGTAATCCTGCCTTTTTAATTCCTTGATAAAATACAAAGGTGTTAATTCGGTAGCTTTGGTAAAGGCTTCTTTAAATTTTTGAGGTGATTTGAAACCGGCTTCCTCAGTTAATGCTTTGATAGTATAGTTTCTGTATTTAGAATCATTTTTTAACTTGTCGATGATAAACTCAATTCTTAAATCATCAACATATTCAATGTACTTTTTATTGCGGGTTTCAGATATTATCCTTGATGTATAACGTGTATTACAATCCACAATTGCCGCCATTTTACTGAGATTAAAATCTTTGTCGAGATACAGATTACTTTCTTCAAACTTTTCTAATTTTTTGGACACAGCTGCAACTATTTCGGGTTTGATAATTTGTTCACCATCAATGATTTTTTCTTTGATTTCAAGGGGTTTTACTTTCTTTATTTTTTGAGAGATTAAGTTTTTAAATCGCTGTTTTCTAATTTTTCGGCGTTGGTATTGTTTGCAAAATATATAAGTAAATGTAGCAGTCACCAAAAGAAATATAATTCCAAAAATTATATCCAACTTGTTTCGTAGTGAGAGATTCTGTTTTAGTTCTGCGGTAGCATCAGCAATTTTTTTCAGGTCATAATCCCTGTACATATTTTTAGAAAGGTATCTGTAGTTTTTACTAACAAAAGTCTCGGCTTCTAAAAGACCGTGTAAATATTTAAGTTGCTCAGTTGTATCTCCTTTAGATTCGTAATACTGAGCCAATAGGTAATAAGCTTCAATCAAATCTTCTTTCATGAACTTATCTTTTTTGAAAGTTTCATCCACCTTCTTGAAGTATGGCACAGCTTTTTCTTTATTGCCTAATTCCCAATAACTTCGACCTAAATACAAGTTTGTAGTTGAGGTATTTGCTATATCATTACTTTGAATGAAATGAGGTAATGATTTATTTAATTTGGAGATTGCATTTTTATAGTTTTTCTTGAAAAATTCGTTTCTTCCCTCGGCATTAGTAAAATATGGGATAATAGTTAGTTCGTCAAGGTTAATGGCTTCACGGTACCCTAAGTCAATTGTAGCTGCAGCCAAGTTGTATTGTTTTGTTTTTATATAACATAAACTAAGTAAATGGAGTGAAAGTAACCTTGGATTACCAGGTTCATGAACCCTAAAATATTCTTCGCATTCTTTTAATAGAGAAATAGATTCATCGTAGAAACCGAGATAATATTTTATTGAGGCAATAGAATATTTGGTTTTGTGAATCAAATATTGATTGTGAGTTTTAGAAATGAATTGGTCCGCAAGGATGTAATTATCCAAAGCTTTTGATTCCTGTTTGAAATGATAGTAAACAATGCCCTTTGTTAAATAGGCTGAACCAATTAGTTCGTTATTACTTGATTTTAAAGCTACTGACATTATACTGTCACAGTAATTTAACCATGTTTTCTTACCAGATTTATACATTACAGTTTTGTATGCTTCAATCACTTTTTCCGGATTATTACCGGCTTTAGCTTTTGACAATATCGAATGACCATAAATTGAGTCCAATTTCTGAGAATCACTATCATTTGAAAGGCGCTCTTTTAAATACTCAATATTTTTACTTTTAAGTGAATCCGGGATAATGAATTGATTTTTTTGGGCAAAACATTTACTAGTTAAAAAGAATACTACTGCAACTGTAATTTGTAAGATTTTCATTTTTAGTTATGTAGGTTAGTAGCTGATTAAAATGAGTGAATATTAAGCATTGTTTATTGAGATTAGAAAAATAGCAAATTAAAGACGAGTGTCAAATAGAAAAATAACCCTACAATGTTAAATGTTTAGATTTCAAGCGTAATAGATTTAACAACAGTGATTTGTGTACGTTTTTGTAGTGAATGATTAATTAATCCTTTCGTTGTTTATCATTTAACATTGTTGAATGGTTGTAGCATAGAGTTGGAAATCAGAAGTTCTGATTTTAGATTTGGTTTGAACAAATTGGATTAAATTATTAACCGCTATTAATGACAATACCAGGATGAAGGAAACTGCTCTAAGATTACTAGAAGATTTAGAAACCCAATTAAAAGAAATAGAATTGGCCAAAAAAGAAACTATCGAGCATGTTGAGGATTCAATCCGGAAAACTATAAGTGTACTTGAAACTTTAAAAACCAATTTTGTAAAGTATAAGTTTGAAAGTAAGAAAGATGAAATTTACTTTTTCAGGGACATTAAGCCACAGTTTGTAAGCAAGTTGATTTATTATAACGAGATTTATAATATCATGACTAATAAACCTTTTGGCGGAAATAAGACACTGAGAAAATACTACACCGGTGAATTAGCAAAACTAAAAAGCTTCTACACTGAAAATGTAGAGTTTTTTAAATACTACCGTAACGGAAACACTTACCTTGATAATAAATACTTTGTACGGGGTAGGTATGATATCAAGTTAACTCTGGATAGCTTTTATTTTCAAGCTGACAGCCGGTTCTCAACTTCGCATGATTTTAAAGTGGCCAAGATAATGGCGAATGATTTAATACAAAGTTATTTGGAAATTGAAATTGCCAAAATAGAAAACAAGGCACCATTGTTTAATCTAACAGAAAGGCAAGTGCAGAAATGGACCGGGACAAAAATTGCTCTGATAGAGTTAGTATATGCGCTGCATGCAGAAGGTGTTTTTAATAATGGAGCCAGTGACTTGAAAGAAACGGCAAAATTCTTCGAAGAGGTATTTGATGTTGATTTGGGACAGTTTCACAGAACCTTTTTTGAAATGAGAGCGCGAAAGGCTGATAGAACTAAGTTTTTAAACTCACTTCGTGATACATTGGTGCGCCGGATGGATGAAGTGGATGAATAAAAAAAGTAGCTTTATTAAGGTTCTATGTTGTCTTTTCAATTATCCATCTATCTAAGAACTCGCTTGCTTTTTGTATGTAATCTAAAGCTTCTTGTTTAGTTTTTGTTAGCCCAGAATGTCCGGCTGAATTTCGTTCAGTGCGTAGATACTCAAGCAAATCAATTCTTAGGTTTACTGGATTGCTAAATGTGTTTGTTAATGCTACCATTAAGTTTGTAAGTTGAGCATTACTACAAGTCGGCAAAGTTGTTGTTCCAAGTATTTTTTTTTCTAATGATCCCTGCATCTCACCAAGCATCCATTTTTTGGCAGTACTAATTGTATGAAATATTTCTTTTATTTCATTTTCTATCGTTCGTCCATACTGAAGTATCACAGGAGAGAAATCACCGGTATTATCAATGTTATGAAGTAAGAATTGTCCTGAGACAAGATATTCTACACTTATAGAAGTTATTTTTAATGGATCGAAGCGTTGAGTTATTATTTGATTATATACACTAACATCTAATTTATTAATATAATCATCAATCTTACTTTGTAGTTCTACTATTTTAATCTCACCTTCTTCTTTACTCTCTTTTAAGGTGAAGAAATCATTTAAAAATTTATCTCTCTGAATATTCAATAAACTCAATTCTAATTTATCATTTACATCAAAAAAACCATCATCAAAAATATTGTAGTCGATGCTTCCATCTTCCTGTATGTAGAAACCTTCTATTTGCTTTTTTTCCGCAGTGACTTTTTTCAAACTTCGTAAATAAAATATTTTTATACTTTTTGAATCTATCGCTTTTTGTGCGACTAAAGTTTGAAATTTTCTTATCAGATATTCACTATGAGTTTCGATAATAAATTGAATGTTGAATTTTTTATTTGCTTCTGAAAACATTTCAGCAAGTAACGACTGCCATTTTGGATGCAGATTTGTTTCAGGTTCCTCGACAAGAAGGAGGCTTGGAAGATAGTAATCACGCATAAACTCACCATCTTCATCATGGTCGTGTTCGGTTCTCTTATTTTTTTCGGAGAGTACACTTATTTGAATTAAAATCAATATGAGCTGCTTAATACCGTAGCCGAAGTCAACTAATTCACGTTTAGAACCTTCTAAAGTTGTTATTGATACAGAAATCAATTGATATTTTGGTCTGTAATCGACTTCAATTTGTTTCCCAATTTCAAAAGCTTTTAGATACTTGTCTATAAAATTAGAGTGGATATATCCAAACGAATTATAATCTTTTAGAAGATTAATAAAGGGAGTGTTTGCTGCCGCATTATAAATCCTTGAATTTTCTTCTTTAATATTAGATATGTACTCTATAGTCGAGATTCTCTGTATTAATCCCTTCCAACTATTTTTAAAACAATTTTCAATGACTGAATAAGTAGTATCATCATCTTCATCATTTTTCCAGATGAGATTATTTCGCAATATTTTTAGTACTCTGCTATAGAGAATATCTTCAATTTCATATGGTGGAAAGAAATAGTCTTCTGCATCAAAATCACGCTCTCCCACATTCTCTTTACCTGTAATTTCATTTTCTGTCCCAATTTTATTTTCAACAAAATCAGTCCAGGTAATTATATCGATATCATTCTTAAATGATTTTATTAGAAGTGAAGGGATAAAAAATAGTTCTTTAACACGATCATCCATTTTTTCTAAAGCGACCCATTTGCTTTTATTTTCTAAATATAATTTGTAGAATTTAAGTAAATCGCTTAGGTAAATTTTTAGCTTATCGAGTTTTATGCTCCATTCAATGTAACCCGTAAGTGGGTTTTCAAATGGTGGAAACCAAAAGGCGGAATGAGAAAATATGTCTTCTTGTTTTTCGGAATTACTTTTTTTCTTTTCATTAAACTCTTGAAGTTCAGCATTAAACTCTTGATTATAAGTCAGTTTTTCGCCCTCTGTTGCATCCCTATATAAAAATGAAAATATAGCAACATTGTCTACTTGATCAATAACTTTAACTCCTCGCAATTTTGCTTTGTAGGTACTCTTGGAGTTTGGAATTGTAAATGACAATGAAATATATAAGCTTTTAATACCCATAAACGTAAATGGAAGTGAAATCTCAACATCTTTAGATTCTTTATTAAATAAAACATTCTCAAAATCCCCTAATAAATGTTCTTGTTGATTTAAATCCAAATCAAACGGATATTGGTTTTCTTTAATACTGTTTTTCAGCATTTGAAGAGATTTTATCAAAGAACTTTTACCCGAATTATTGGCTCCAGTTAATAAATTAATTGGTGACAACTCTTCTAAAAAGCCAATTTCATCATCAAATATTCTAAAATTTTTTAATCCAATAATATCGATAGGTCCCATTTGATGGTTTAGGTTAAATGAATTTAGTGAATGTATTTTAACTTAAATACTAAAAACTCAAAATTAAAAAAGTATAATTCATTTTACCCCATTAAATCTTATTATTTATGCATGCTTAATATTAATGCTTTTCAGTGCAAATTTCTCTTTTAAAATTGCCATATCATCACTTACTTTTTTATCCAAAATCTTAGCATAATGCTGAGTTGTTTTTATGTTTTTGTGCCCAAGCATTTTACTGACGCTCTCTATTGGAACACCATTTGTTAGTGTTACAGTTGTAGCAAAAGTATGTCTAGCTATATGAAAAGTCAGTTCTTTTTCAATTTCACAAATAGCTGCTATTTCTTTTAAATAGGCATTCATTTTTTGATTACTCAAAATAGGCAAAAGTACTTCCTGGTTATTGCTTTGCGGATGGTTCTCATATTTATCAATAATCATTTGAGTAATTGGAAGTATTGGGATTTTAGAAGCCGATTCGGTTTTTTGGCGATGGGTGTAAATCCATTTCTCGCCATCAATGCCAATGCTGATATGGGATTTAGTAAGGTTCTTAACATCGATGTATGCCAAGCCGGTAAAGCAGCTGAATAGAAAAATATCTCTAACCAATGCTAGTCTATCCGTTTTAAAATCCTTGTTCAAAATCGATTGTATTTCAGTCTCTGAAAGAAAATTTCTTTCGACTTCTTTAATTTTGGATTTGTAGTTGTTGAAAGGGTTCTTATCTAACCAATCATTGGCCAGACAAATCTTGATTATCTTATTGAAGTTTTTAATGTATTTGACAGCTGTATTGTTGCTGCAGTTTCGAACACTTCTGAGATAAAATTCATAATCGGTAATAAATGCATGATCAATTTGTTTGATATCAACATCAGAAACTTTATATTTCCATTCCAGAAACTCAATTGTGTGCTTTAAGGATGTTGCATAACGTTCTAATGTGCCGGCAGCATATTCTTTGCCGATTAGTTCTTTAATCTTGTTGTTATGGTCCTGAAATATTGGTACAAGCATTCTTGCTCTTTCATTGCTGCCAAGTAGTTTCAATTTTAAGGATTCCGAAGTAACCGGAATGTTTTTATGAACCAATTCCATTTGAGCATCGATAATCTTCATTTTCAGAATATCGAGCTGATTATTAATTGAACGGGCTTCATCTGTAGTGCCCTTCATTTTGCCTGCATCTGCAGACCATTTAGCTAATTCTACGAATCTTCCGGTAGTAAGTTCGATTCGTTTACCATTTACTGTAATTCTTGAATAAATTGGAACAAGCCCGTTTACATTGGTTTTTGCTCTCTTAGCGTAAAAGAGAATTGAAACTTTTGCTTTCATGGTGGTGACCTTTTAGTTATTAATTAATTTAATTCTAAAATGGCTACAACACAAGATGTTCATTTTTTAAGTAGGTTATTGAATAGGCTCCTTAACAGGTTCAATAAAAACTCTGTAATCCCTCATGCATTCTAGCCTGAGGAGAAATTCGGTTACCCAGAATTACCGCAAAGTTTGGGTATCCGAATTTATCCCCTAAGGTTCACGCATTAATGAATAATTTGAAGGATATTGAAAAGAAAAAACCCTTTATATCCTACGGATTAAAGGGTTTTAATTAAATTTGCTGTTAAGCTAGCGGAGAAAGAGGGATTCGAACCCCCGGACCTGTTACAGTCAACAGTTTTCAAGACTGCCGCAATCGACCACTCTGCCATTTCTCCAATAAGTCGGGCATCAATCTCTCAATGCGGTTGCAAATATAACAACCTTTTTGATTTTGCAAAACGTTTTTGAGTAAAAAATACACATATTTTTTTTGCGTCAAGCTATTCCTTTCACTAACTGTTAATTACCTTTTTGGATAAGCAACTATTTTTATTAGTAAGGAACGTAATCGGTGATTTCTAAGCCATATCCAATCATGCCTACGCGTTTGGTTTGGGTGGTATTGGATATTAATCGAATCTTGGAAATATCAATATCGTGCAGAATTTGGGCTCCGATACCAAAGTCCTTGTTGTCCATTTTAATTTGCGGGGCTTTGAAAATGCCTTCGCTTTGCAGTTGCTTCAACTCGGTTAATCGATTCAGTAAATCGGTGGAGTCTATTTCCTGATTGATAAACAGTATGGCGCCTCGACCTTCCTCGCTTATTTGCTGAAACATATTTTCCAACTTTTTGTCCATATCGTTGGTCAAGGTGTTTAGAATATCGTTGTTGGCTTGGGAGGAATTGATTCGGGTTAGGATGGATTCCCCTAAATTCCAACTGCCTTTGGTTAAGGCCAAATGCACTTGCTTATTAGTAGTTTGCTGGTAGGCTCTCAAACGAAATTGTCCAAAGCGGGTTTCGATTTCAAAGTCTTCTTTTTTGACTATCAAACTGTCGTGCTGCATGCGGTAGGCGACCAAGTCTTCGATAGAAACTAATTTCAAATCAAATTTCTTAGCCACTTCCACCAATTGCGGTAAGCGTGCCATCGTACCGTCTTCGTTCATAATTTCAACGATAACGCCGGCCGATTTAAAGCCTGCCAAACGAGCGAAATCAATTGCCGCTTCGGTATGTCCTGTTCTACGCAATACACCGCCTTGTTTGGCTGTTAACGGGAAGATATGTCCGGGACGCGCTAAATCGTAAGGTTTAGTTTCTTCATTAACCAACGCTAAAATGGTTTTGGCCCGGTCTGAAGCCGATATGCCGGTAGTTACGCCATGACCTTTTAAATCCACCGAAACGGTAAAGGCCGTCTCCATATGGTCGGTGTTGTTTTTGACCATCGAATGCAATTCTAATTCGTTGCATCGTTTTTCGGTAAGCGGGGCACAGATTAATCCGCGTCCGTGTGTGGCCATGAAATTAATCATTTCGGGGGTTACCTTTTCGGCTGCGGCTAAAAAATCGCCTTCATTTTCACGGTCTTCATCATCTACCACAATAATGACTTTTCCTTGACGGATGTCTTCTATGGCTTCTTCAATAGTGTTGAGTTGTATTTTGGTGTTGTCCATTAGACGTTTTTATTTGTTGGGGATAGGATAGTAGTTAAATAAGTTCGATTAAAAAGATAAAACAAGATATAAAACGGAAACCCGCCCAAGAGGATAATAAAATTAGGAACATCGGTTTTTTGATGGCAAGCCGTGACCATCTTATTCAAGAGTTGCTGCGATTTCAATAAAGCGGCGTAAAAACACAGGGCCAGTATACTAATTGATATAGTAAAGACTAAGCCTTCCAGTACTCCGGAAATTAGGACTGCCAACAACAAAAAGTAGGCGGTAAGGGTTACCAACGTAAATTTGCTGTATTGTTTATTCAACGTTTCTACAAGTGAGTAATCAATCGTTTCAGGTTGAATAGCTTCTGCTTTGGTGGCTTCGGTTACTTCAGCCGGGCTTGCACCGGTTTTGGTAAAAGCTTCCATTACTTGAGGGTCAATTTCTTCCGGATGAAAGTAATCGGTCGGATTAACCGTTTGCAACACAGGCTCTGCAGTAGCAGGGAAAAATCGATTGAATATATTTACCAACCAATCAAAATTAATGCTAACCCCTCTGTCTTCGGTAGCTCTTTTGGTCAATAGTATGGCTAACGGTAATAACACTAAAGTGGCCATCCAACAGCCAAAAAATGCGGAAATCCCGTCTTCCTGCGCCACTTTTTTTCCAAAAGTATTGATGAAGTGGAAAATAATAAAAATCAGTATGGCAAAAACGATAGGCAAGCCTAATCCTCCTTTGCGAATAATTGCTCCCAAAGGCGCCCCGATAAAGAACATTAAGATACAGGCAAAGCCAATGACAAACTTGTCATAAAAAGCAATCCAGTGTTGGTTGATGTTTTTTCGCTTTTCTTCGAGTTCAAATTTTGAATTTTCTAACGAAAAATTAGTGGCATCTATAGTTCCGCTGGCTACGCGAAGAATTTGATTTTTTTGGTTTGTATCAAAATGCTCCAACAAATCAGTAGTGCTGAGTGCTGTGGCGGTCGTATCGGCTAAGCCGGAATAATTGGCGTTATTTACCGAACGTTGGTAAATATTTTCAGTAAAAGAAAGGACTTCTTTGTTGTAACTCTTTTGTAGTGAATCAATGGTATAGCGCAATTCACCAATGGTAAGCATGGTATTGGTGTTGCTGATTTGCTCCTCATCCAAATTGGCATTGTTTAATTTGGATAAATCAATATTTAGCACATAACGCTTAAAATCACTTTTAGCAAAAGGCAACTTCTTGCGGTCTTCAAACTTTTTCGGAATGATGTCTTCGTAGTAATTCCCGTCTTTTAAAACCAATTGCAGGTTATTAGAGTTTTCGCTACTGACCAATTCACCGGTTTTGGCTTTGATGACCGTGTTGCTTCCGTCGCCTGACAACGATTTTTTGTGGATGGTAACCAAGCTAAGGTATCGACCGTTATCGCCAGACTTCTTTTCTACTTTGATATTGTAATTCCCCACTTCGCTAAACTGCCCTTCGGCTATAGCCATGGCGGGTTTTACTTGAGCAATATTGCGTCGGAAATTGACAAACTTGTATTCGGCATAGGGTATGACGTTGTTGGCAAATAAAAAGGCCACAAAACTCAGGATAAGAATAAAATATGTGAGACTTCGCATGGCTCTTTGCAACGAAATTCCGGAAGATTTCATAGCGGCAAACTCATAGTTTTCGGCTAAACTTCCGAAGGTCATGATAGAGGCCAATAAGACCGAAAGGGGAAGTACTAAAGGAACCACGCTGGGCATTTTAAACAAAAGAAACTTAGCAATCATTATGATGTCTAAGTCCTTTCCGGCCAATTCAGAGATGAATAGCCATACGACCTGTAGTACGAATATGAAAAACAGAATTACAAATACCGTAGCAAATGTAACGAGGAAAGATTTTAATAAGTACCTGTCAAGTATTTTCACCCGATCGTAATTAATCTATTTTGTTGATGTAGTAATTTGGATATTTACTGGCCACAAAGGTAAACTGATTTTTTGACAAAGGTTGGTTGGTTTTAAAAGAATTAACAGTCAACGTGGTTTTAGTGCCGTTTTTACCCATTTCAATCACCGTGTAAATGTTTTTGGTTTGGGAATCGATGCCCAATAAGATTTCCTTGCGTTGGTCTTTGGCACTGGTAGGTACTAATTTGATATACTGTATTTTTCGACCTTTTACATCTTGTAAAATATCCCAGGAGAATTTATAGCCGCTGTTAAAGAAGGTCAACATTTTAGAAGGGGTAATGGCTTTTTCATCATTGTCATTCAAACTGGAAACCGTTATTTCCTCATCTTCCGGAACGATGGTATAGCTTTTTTTACCGTCAAATATTTTGGTAACCCCATAAAGTTCAGCACATACTTGTTTCCTTCGAGCAATAGATTTCCTTTGCTTTCTTTGTTGATGTTTTCTTTGCTGTTGTTTAAAGTGTATTTGAAATCAATGGTAACGTTGTTATACGTTTTGATTTTAGCGGTAACCTGGTCTAATAACTCTTTTGCTTTTTTATCCTGAGCTTGGCCAGAGAAGCTAACTAATAGGAATAAGGCAATCGAAAGTACTTTGTTCATTTTAAGAATTGTTTTGTTCATTGTTAAAAAATTGCTCTAAAGAAGCCAGGTCGGTAATGTTAACACTGCGCGCTTTGCTTCCTTCAAACGGACCTACAATACCGGCAGCTTCCAATTGATCAATCAATCTTCCGGCACGGTTATAGCCCAGTTTCAACTTTCTTTGCAATAATGATGCCGAACCTTGTTGTGCGGTAACAATTATTTCGGCGGCCTCTCGGAACATGCTGTCTCTTTCCGAGATATCAAACTCCAAATTAACGCCGCTTCCTTCTTCACCAATGTATTCCGGCAACAGGTAAGCGCTGGCATAAGCTTTTTGCGAACCAATATAATCTACAATTCTTTCTACTTCGGGGGTGTCCACAAAGGCACATTGCACCCGCACCAAGTCGTTCCCGTTAGTATATAATAAGTCTCCGCGACCAATCAATTGATCAGCTCCTTGCGTATCCAAGATTGTTCTGGAATCAATTTTAGACGTTACTCTAAACGCAATACGAGCCGGGAAGTTGGCTTTAATAATTCCGGTAATTACATTAACCGAAGGACGTTGTGTGGCAATAATCAAGTGAATACCAATAGCACGGGCTAATTGCGCCAAACGGGCAATAGGCGTTTCTACTTCTTTACCGGCCGTCATAATCAAATCAGCAAACTCATCCACCACCAACACTATATATGGTAGGAAGCGGTGACCGTGTTCCGGATTCAGTTTACGGGCTTTGAATTTTTCGTTGTATTCTTTGATGTTACGAACCATAGCATCCTTTAGTAAGGAATACCTGTTGTCCATTTCAACACAAAGCGAATTTAAGGTGTTGATTACTTTGGTATTGTCGGTAATAATAGCGTCTTCGGTGTCCGGTAATTTGGCCAAATAATGGCGTTCTATTTTATTGAACAGCGTAAGCTCTACCTTTTTCGGATCGACCAAAACAAACTTTACTTCAGCCGGATGTTTTTTATACAGCAACGAAGCCAATACAGCATTCAGTCCGACTGATTTTCCTTGTCCGGTAGCCCCGGCCATCAGCAAGTGTGGCATTTTGGCTAAATCAACCACAAAGGTTTCATTGGATATGGTTTTACCTAAAGCGATTGGTAATTCCATTTCCGCTTCCTGAAACTTAGCCGAAGCAATAACCGTTCGCATTGGTACAATAGTTGGGTTTTTATTAGGCACCTCAATACCAATCGTTCCTTTTCCGGGAATAGGGGCAATGATACGAATGCCTAAAGCGGCCAGTGACAAAGCAATATCGTCTTCCAAGCTTTTGATTTTGGAAATACGAATACCGGCTTCGGGCACAATTTCATATAAGGTTACCGAAGGACCAACAGTCGCTTTGATTTGGGCAATATCGATTTTGTAGTTTTTCAGGGTTTCTACAATTCGGTTTTTATTTTCTTCTAACTCTTCCTGATTGATGGTAATCCCCACAGAGGAGTATTCTTTTAATAAATCAATGGTTGGGAATTTATAATTGGAAAGCTCTAAAGTAGGATCAAACTCGCCAAAGTCAGCCACTAATTTGGCTGCCAAGTTTTCTTCCATAACATCTTCATCAGGAGCTTGTTCAATAACAAAATCTTTATCATTGGTTTCAATGATTACCGGCTCAGGAGCAGGGGTGACGGCTTTAATGGTTGGTTCCAAATTAATCTCAGAGGCATGCTCAATGGTTGGCTTTAACGCTTCTTTATTGATTTCGAATGGAGAAGGTTTTAAAGTAGGTTCTTCTATTTCTTCTTCAAGTTCTTCTTTTACAGCAAACTCTTCCAAGTTGTAATCGGTTCCCTTGCTGTCGTTGACCATGCTGTTTAAATCTTCTTTGATGTCTTTGTGTTTCTTTTCAAAGAATGACTTGATGGCTTCCGGAGAGACTTTGATTTTAAAGATTAAATAGATGACCATGGCGAAGACTATCCCCAATAAGGTTCCCATTTTGCCAATATAATCCTGAAGGAATAAATTCATTTCATAACCGATGGTTCCGCCTAACTCCGGCAAAGTGATAGCAAAAAAGCCAAACATCATCGATAGAACTACTAAAGCAAACAAATCCCAAAACCAAGTGTTTTTGAGTTTTTTTATAGGTAAATCTAAAATCAGGAAGGCACCGCTAAGGAATAGGAGTTTGACAAAAAGGAAAGAGGCTACTCCAAAACCGCGGTAAATAAACAAGTCGGCTATATAAGCTCCGAATTTACCCAGCCAGTTTTGAACTACTTCCTCTCTGTCGGTAAAAGCGTCAACGGCACTCTGATCGGCCTGACCGGAAACAAAGAAAGAAATAAACGAAACTAAAAAAGCAATCGATACTAAAACCAACAAAAAACCAAAGAGCATACGATACTGCTTTTTAGTCTTTAGTATTTTAATTTCCGAATTGGGGTCTTTCTTAGAATCGGGAGTTTCTTTTTTTACTGTTTTCGCCATTGGTTATTTATAAACGCTATAAAAATAGAAATTTAATCGAATGTTTACAGGAATTTTGGAACATAAATTAATAAAAGTACCGCAATAGCCGCAGTAGCCGCAAACATTACTGCACCGGCCGCAATATCTTTGATAAAGCCAATTTTTTCGTGAAATTCAGGATGAATGAAGTCGGCAATTTTTTCTACAGCGGTATTTAAACTTTCCACGCCCAATACTAAACCAAAGGCCAGGATTTGCAGCATCCATTCGTAACGGTCAATATGAAAATAAAAACCGGCAATGATACTCAAGACTCCTATAGTGGACTGCACCATGACACTGTGCTCGGTGGTGATTAATTTGATGGCGCCTTTAACAGCAAACCCTACGCTTTTTAAGCGCCCTGTAAAAAAAGAGTTGTCTTTTTGGAATTCCATACCGTATACAATTATAGAGCGGCTAAGGCCAATTCGTAATTAGGTTCATCGGCAATTTCCGGAACTTGTTCGGTGTATTTAACGATTCCGTTTTCATCTAATACTATTACCACGCGGGAATGTAACCCGGCTAAAGCACCGTCAGTCATTTCCAAACCGTAGTCTTTTCCGAAGTTTCCGGTATTGAAATCAGACAAACAAATGACGTTGTCTAATCCTTCAGCGCCACAAAAACGTTTGAAAGCAAAAGGCAAATCGCGCGCAATACACAGTACTTTTGTATTGGCTAAAGCACTGGCTTTGGCATTAAACGTTCGGGTTGACGTGGCACAAGTACCGGTATCAACACTCGGGTAGATGTTTAAAATTACTTTTGAACCGGCAAAATCCGCTAAGGAAGCACGTCCTAAATCAGTTTTTATCAATTGAAAATCAGGCGCTTTTGAACCTATTTTTGGTAATTCACCGTTGGTGTGTATCGGATTTCCTCCTAAAGTTATAGATGCCATATCGTGTTAAATTTTAAGCGTCAAAAGTAGTAAAAATATTTAGGATTTGGGATATGTTATACCGGTTCCTGATAAATAGTTATAAAATCATTTGGAGTGTAGTATACTTTTATCGTAATATTGCAATATAAAAATATAATAACCGGTTATGGGTGCTTCAAAATCTGAATTTTTTACCGCAGAACAAAACGAATTAGCTACTGTATTCAAAGCCATGTCTCATCCGGCGCGAGTGGCTATCATCGAGTATTTACTCAAAGTTGATACTTGTATTTGTGGTGATATTGTAAACGAGTTGCCTTTAGCGCAACCTACCGTATCCCAACATTTAAAGGAGTTGAAGAATGCCGGCCTCATCAAAGGCAATATTGAAGGAACAGCTATTTGTTATTGTATCAATCCGGATATGATGAAGAAAATAGAAGCCCATTTCTTTGCCATTTCCAAACAATTAAAAAGTAAATGCTGTTAAGCTGCTCAGCTATTCTATAATGTTTAACAATTTAATACAGTACAAAAATGAAACTATCACAAATAAAATCAGAATTACAAAAGTTGTCTACTATCGCTTTTCAATTGCCCAACGGTGATTTGGTACCCAGTCATTTTCATGTGACCGAAGTGGGGAAAATAGCGAAACACTTTATTGATTGTGGCGGAACCGTTCGTACGGAAGAAGTAGCCAACTTTCAATTGTGGGAAGCCAATGATTATGACCACCGTTTGCATCCCGAAAAACTGGTACACATTATTGAACTTTCAGAAAAAATCTTGCAGTTGCCCGATTTAGAAATAGAAGTGGAATACCAAATGGCAGACAGCATCGGTAAATTCAGTTTGGATTTTGATGGCACTACTTTTCTTTTAACCTCAAAACAAACTACTTGTTTGGCCAAAGATCACTGCGGTATCCCGCCTGAAAAAATGAAAGTTAAACTAGGCGAGTGGAAACCTAAAGAAACGCAATGTTGTACACCGGAATCTAACTGTTGCTAAATTGTCGTTTATGAATAAAAAAGAGCATTGGGAAAACGTTTTTACTACCAAAACAGAAAAAGAGGTGAGCTGGTATCAAGCTTATCCGCAAACTTCAGTCGATTTCTTTGCGGCACTTCAGTTGCCCAAAGACGCTAAAATCATTGATGTGGGAGGAGGCGACAGCTATTTTATAGATGCTTTGCTGGATTTAGGCTATACCCAACTGACTTTGCTTGATATTTCAGGAAAAGCCATAGAGCGTATTAAGAAGAGGTTGGGTGAAAAAGCAGCTCATGTTACCTTTATTGAATCGGATATTTTAGATTTTAATCCCATCGAGCACTATGATTTTTGGCATGATCGAGCCTGTTTTCATTTCCTGACCGAAGCAGCACAAATTGAGCAGTATGCCGATATTGTTGATAAGGCGCTGACCAAAGGAGGGAGGATGTTTATTGGTGCTTTCTCCGATAAAGGCCCAAAGAAATGCAGTGGCTTGGAGATCAAACAGTACAACATGGAAAGCCTGAGGTTTGTTTTTGAAAAAGAATTCCAACTCAAAGGCTGTTTCACTGAAGACCATATAACCCCTTTTGACACAGTTCAAAATTTTATTTTTTGTGGGTTTAAAAGAAAGGCATAAGTATGAAAGCACTCCGGCATATTATTCAAAACCTGTCAGTTGACACTGTTTCAGCAGGCAGAAAAGAAGTGTTACAGTCACTGATTGATTATATAAAAGAAAAAAAACGGAGGCATCAGGACATTCGATTGGTTTTTATCTGTACCCATAACTCCCGCAGGAGTCATTTGGCTCAGGTATGGGCACAAACTATGGCGTTTCATTTCGGGATAAGGAATGTGTTTTGTTATTCGGGTGGAACAGAGGTCACAGCTGTATTTCCGAAAGTAGTTGAAACTATAGTGAATCAGGGGTTTGAACTGGAGAAACGGAGTGATACTACTAATCCGGTTTATGCTGTTAAGTTTGACGAAAATGAACCGCCTGTTCTTTGTTTTTCCAAAATGTTTGATGATGTGTTTAATCCTAAAAATGCCTTTGCTGCTGTGATGACTTGCTCGTCAGCCGACGAAGGTTGTCCGTTTATTGCCGGTGCTGAAAAGCGTTTCCCTATTCGTTATGACGACCCGAAAACCTTTGACGGTACCGAATTAATGGAGACTAAATATGCTGAACGCAGTGTAGAAATTGCCACCGAAATGTATTATGTCTTTTCACAAGTTAACTAAAAATGAGTACACGTAAGCGCTTAACCTTTCTCGATAATTATTTGACCCTTTGGATATTTTTGGCCATGACTCTGGGCGTAGCAATCGGTTATTTTATTCCGGCTATACCCAAAACGTTCAATGGTTTATCTTCCGGAACCACAAACATTCCTTTAGCTATCGGGTTAATCCTGATGATGTATCCGCCTTTGACTAAAGTCGATTTTTCTAAAATACCCTTAATGCTTCAAAAGCCCAAACTCCTGATTACCTCTTTTTTGATTACCTGGATAGTGGGGCCTTTTTTAATGTTTGCTTTATCACTATTGTTTCTGAAAGATTTTCCGGAGTATATGACCGGTTTAATCATCATCGGTTTGGCACCTTGTATTGCCATGGTGATTGTTTGGAACGAATTGGCCGAAGGCAACCGTGAATTAACAGCAGGGTTAGTTGGAATTAACAGCTTACTGCAGGTATTCTTCTTTGGTCTGTATGCCTATTTCTATTTAGAAATCATGTTGCCTTTATTTGGTGTCAAAGGCTTAGCCCTAAATATTACTATTGCTCAAATTGCGACTACCGTTGGGATTTATCTCGGAATTCCGTTTGTATTGGCTGTCATCAGTCGGTACAGTATTAGGAAATTTTTGGGTGACCGATGGTTTAACCAAACCTTTATTCCCTTTGTATCTCCCATCACGCTGATGGCTTTATTGTTCACCATCGTGGTAATGTTCAGCCTGAAAGGTGCCATGATAGTCGATTTGCCTTTGGATGTTCTCAGGGTCGCTGTGCCGTTAGTTATTTTCTTTGCTATCATGTTCTTTCTGATGTTTTTTATGTCCAAAAAAATTGGAGCCGATTATCGAGATGCTGTAGCTTTATCTTTTACCGCTTCGGGCAATAATTTCGAATTGGCTATAGCGGTTTCTATAGGTGTTTTTGGGATTAACAGCGGACAAGCTTTTGCCGGAGTCATAGGGCCTTTGGTGGAAGTTCCGGCATTAATTCTGTTAGTGAAAGTGGCTTTTTGGTTAAAGAAAAAGTAGTATAAATAAAAAACCGCTCCTGTAAAAGAAGCGGCTTACTATAAATTTAATAATCTGATAATATTACACGTGCAAAGCTCTGTTATCTGTAGCGGCCAAGGCAGCTTCTTTCACGGCTTCTGCAAAAGTTGGGTGGGCATGTGACATACGAGAGATATCTTCGGCACTGGCTCTGAATTCCATAGCCGTTACGGCTTCCGCAATTAAATCAGCACAACGGGCACCAATCATATGGATTCCCAAAACTTCATCGGTTTTAGCATCGGCTAATATTTTTACAAAACCATCATTATCGGCACTGGCACGCGCTCTTCCTAAAGCTTTGAAAGGGAAACTTCCGGCTTTGTAAGCTACTCCGGCTTCTTTTAGTTGCTCTTCGGTTTTACCTACAGCGGCTACTTCAGGCCAAGTATAAACAACTCCCGGAATTAAATTATAATCAATATGTGGTTTTTGTCCGGCCAAAATTTCGGCCACCAAAGTTCCTTCTTCTTCGGCTTTATGAGCCAGCATGGCACCACGTACTACGTCACCAATAGCGTAAATGTTAGGCACATTGGTTTGTAAGTGGTCATTAACTTCAACCATACCGCGGTCAGTAAGTTTTACGCCTGCTTTATCTGCGGCTAATCCGTCAGTATAAGGACGACGTCCTACGGCTACTAAGCAATAATCACCGTCAAAAGTTACCGTATTTCCTTTGGCATCATCGGCTTGTACAGTTACGTTTTTGCCTTTTCTTTCTACCGATTTCACTTTGTGTGACGTGTAGAATTTCATGCCTTGTTTTTTCAACACTTTGGTTAATTCTTTAGATAAACCGGCATCCATACCCGGAATGATACGGTCTAAAAACTCAACCACCGAAACCTGTGCGCCTAATCTAAGGTACACTTGTCCCAATTCGATTCCGATAACCCCACCACCAATGATGATTAAGTGTTTCGGCACTTCAGGCAATTTCAATGCTTCGGTAGAGGTGATGATTCTTTCTTTATCTAATTTGATAAAAGGCAAGGCAGACGGTTTTGAACCGGTAGCAATTACTATGTTTTTACCTTCGATTACTTCTGAAGTACCATCGGCTTTAGTTACTTTTACGTGAGTAGCGTCTTCAAACGAACCCAATCCTTCAAAAACGGTAATTTTGTTTTTATCCATTAAAAACTTAACACCGCCCGAAGTCTGATCGACAACGGCTTGTTTGCGGGCAATCATTTTTTCTAAATTAACCTTTACGTTACCCGATACCTCGATACCGTGATCAGCAAAGTGCTGCAATTCTTCATAATGGTGAGAAGAAGCTAACAACGCTTTAGAGGGAATACAACCTACGTTAAGGCAAGTACCTCCCAGAGTAGAATATTTTTCTATAATGGCGGTTTTGAAACCTAATTGGGCACAACGGATGGCCGAAACATATCCGCCGGGACCCGAACCTATGATGACTACGTCAAATGAACTCATAATATTGTTAAGATTTGTGTGTTTTTCTTTTGTGGCACAAAACTACAAATTTTATCGTTATGTTAATTTCATATGACAGGCAATTTTTAAGGGATTAAAACGGAATGTTGTGGCAGTAGCTTAACAGGATTTAAAGCCGACCAAATGAAATAAAAACTTCAAATTTCCGACTTTTGACTACTTATGACTTGTTATGACTGTGAATGATAGCTAATGCTATTTACTGACTGCTACTGACTGCTCAATCGTCCATAAGAAATACTTTGTTCGGGTGTTGTTCGGGTTTTGCTCCTAATTTGTTCGCAAAATGGGTGTTTTTTGCGAACAACACCCGAACAACACCCGAACAAAGTCATGTTGAAAAATAGCTTTTTGAAGTAATTTTCCGCTTAAAAAGAGAATGCGGTGGTGTTTTTTACTTCGCCAATCATAAAAGTACTATGGGTACTGCCAATATGCTGCAGTGTGGTTAGCTTGGTGACCATAAATTCACGGTACTCTTCCATGTCTTTGACACATACTTTTAAAATATAATCATAATCACCGCTCACATGGAAACACTCTAAAACCTCTTCCAGCTTTACTACCTGACGCTCAAAATGGGTCAAGAATTCTTTGGAGTGCTGAATTAATTTGATGTGACAAAATACTACAAAACCTTTGTTGATTTTGTTGCGATTAAGCAATACCACATAGTTATCTATTATGCCCTCACGCTCTAACTTTTTAATCCGCTCGTAAACGGCAGTGACCGATAAGCTTAGTTTTGCCGATAGTTGCTTGGTGGTTTGCTTAGCGTCTTGTTGCAGTAGGGTAAGGAGTTTTTTGTCGGTAGCGTCCATGGGTTAATTAGGAATTACGAATTGCGAATTATGAATTACGAAGGGTTGATTTTAGTTTTTTAAACTGAAAAAACAGCGTTATGATTTCAAATATAGAAATTATTACTAGTAATATAGTTAATTATAGATTTTAAATCTGTATTATTCTCTAAATATTGATTAATAGTCAGGATATGGTGAAATTTGTATTACAACAAACTACAATCATTTAAACTATGAATACCACGCCTCAAACTTTAGTTGATTTTAACCCTGCCGATAAGATACAGGACTTACAGTATTTCGGTGAATTTGGAGGAGTGAATCCTTCTATCTCTGATAGTTCTACCTATACCTTTCTTTCGGCCAAAACCATGTTTGACACTTTTGAAGGCAATGCCGAAGGCTGCTATTTGTATTCGCGTCATTCCTCGCCTATGAATTTGTACTTAGGCCAAGCCTTAGCTGCCATGGAAGGTACGGAAAGCGCCAATGTCGCTGCCTCGGGTATGGGAGCTATAACGCCGGTTTTAATGCAATTGTGCAGTGCCGGTGACGAAATTGTATCTAGCCGTACTATATATGGCGGGACTTATGCCTTTATGAAAAACATGTTACCGAAATGGAATATCAAAACCCATTTTGTTGACATCACCAAATTAGATATAGTAGAAGCCGCTATCACACCCAATACCAAAGTATTGTATTGTGAAACGGTTAGCAACCCTTTGCTGGAAGTAGCCGATATTGAAGCCTTAGCCGTTATTGCCAAACGCTATGGTATTAAGTTAGTTGTTGATAATACTTTTTCTCCACTATCGGTTGCTCCGGCAAAATTGGGGGCTGATGTTGTTATACACAGTTTGACCAAGTTTATCAACGGTAGTAGTGATACGGTGGGCGGTGTAGTCTGTGCTTCACAGGAATTTATAAACGATTTAAAGAATGTGAACAATGGTGCCAGTATGCTTTTGGGACCTACTATGGACAGTTTGAGAGCTTCAAGCATCTTGAAAAACCTTCGTACCCTGCATATCAGAATGAAACAACACAGTCATAACGCTATGTATTTGGCTCAGCAGTTCGAAAAAGACGGTTTAAAAATTGTTTATCCGGGCTTGCCAAGCCATCCGAGTCATAAGTTGTACGCCGGTATGATTAATCCGGAATATGGTTTTGGCGGTATGATGACTATGGATGTGGGAACGTTAGACAAAGCCAACGAACTGATGGAGTTGATGCAACACCGTAACTTAGGCTATCTCGCCGTAAGCTTAGGCTTTTATAAAACATTGTTTAGTGCTCCGGGGACTTCCACTTCTTCCGAAATTCCGTTAGAAGAACAAAAGGAAATGGGATTGACTGATGGGTTAATCCGTTTTTCTATCGGGTTAGATAATGATATAGAACGCACCTATCAAATGATGAAACAGTGCATGACCGAATTGAACATGTTATAATTAGTACGCTTAACTTGTTTTTAAAAATCCGCTATAGAAAACTCTTTAGCGGATTTTTTATTGGTAATTGATTGATGATTGTTGCTTTTTATTTCTTCGACAAATAAGCTTCTAATTGTTTAAACGTACCACTAAATCCTTGCTCCATGCTGGCTGTCAGATCAACAAAGGCAGTTACTTGTTCCTCAGTGGCATTTATGGGATGCGCTTTTAGCGTCAGTTTTGTAATGCCATTATGCTCTTCAAAAGTCAGTTGGTTATACACTTCTAACGGAAAATCAATAGGGAAGGGCGATTTACACACATTTCCTTTTTCATCTGCAAAAGAGCTTACATATTCAATAACATCAGGACTACTGATTTTTTTGTATACAAATAAGCCCCACATTACTTGATTATTGCCTTCTAATTTGTAATGAAATTTGCCATTAGGTTCAAAGGATAAAGTCATTTCGGTAATGGGCATTCCGGCCGGACCCCACCATTGCGCTAACGCTTCAGCCTCACTAAAAGCTTTGAAGACGGTTTCTTTATCGGCTTTAATTTCTCGGGTTAGTATGAATTTTTCTTTACTAAGTTCCATATGTTCTGTTATTTAGTTTGCTTTTCAATATAGTCAGGTAACGAAATGGTAAGGATGTGATTCCAGCCTTTTTCAAAGTTTTCTCTGGCTAATCCCGGCTCTGTTACATCAAATGGTACGGTAAACACATGGCTGAAGTGCAGTTCAGTGTTATTCTCATCAATAGGACGTAATTCCCAAGTTACAACCGAAGTGCCTGAGTATCCAACGTATTCCCAGCTGTGCACCAGTTTTTGATTGGGAATAATTTCGAGCATTACTCCACGGTGTTGCCATTGTTTCCCATCGTTATCGCCGGCGTACCAGTCAAACTGACTGCCCGTTTCCAGTTTCCAATCTTCGGTAAAATCGAAATACCATTGTTTTAAATGTTCTCTGTCGGTAATGACTTTCCAGAGCATTGCTGCGGATGCCTTATAAGTCTTGATTAGACTGAGGCTGTTAGTGGTTTTTTCCATACTGTTATTCTTTAAGTTCTCTATAAGTAAGCATCCAGTTGATGCCGTATTGATCGGTTAAACTGCCATAGTAGGCCTCGAAAAACATATCCTCCAATGGCATGGTGATTTTGCCTCCGGTTGATAGGGCTATAAACAAACGCTGGGTTTCTGCTCTGCTTTCGGGCTCCAAATGGATGTGCATATTGTCGCCTTGCACTAATTTAAAACCCATGCTTTCGGGAGCATCGGTAGCCGTTAGTACATGCCCGCCCATGATTTCGAGTTCTACATGCAGGATTAGTTTTTTCTCTTCTTCCGATAGTGGTGGCATGCCTTCATGGCCTTTTATATCGCCCAATCGTTTAAAGCCATCCCCTAAAAAAGTACCTTGAAACACTTCTTTATAAAAAATAAAAGCTACTTCGGTAGTCCCGGGGAAATTCAAGTAAGTGGTAACCCGGGCTTTCTTTGTTGTTTTTAATTCTTGCTGACGGGCAAACTTGGCTTGTAAGTAGGCTTCCAATTTGGTAACATTTTGTTTTAATCCTTCGGCGGCGTTGAATGTTTTTACGGTTTGAATCAACTCTTCTTTGGTTGGGAAAAGCATTTGCCAGTGCAGTTGGGTTTGATTGCCTTTGCTTTCAAACAGTATGGTTGCGGTAAACTTTGGTCCGGTCTTGTGTTCATAAACCAACTTTTGGTGTACGATGATTTCTTTAAAAATACTTTCGTTTCTGTAATCGGTACCATCAGGGCCGTGCATGATTAAATTCCATTCGCCTTCAGGCTGAATTTGCATTTTGCTTATGGTATTGCTAAATCCGTCCGGTCCCCACCAATTTTTAATATGGTCGGGGTTGGTCCATACTTCCCACACCAATTCTATTGGCGCATTGAGTAGGCGAGAAATGACTATTTCTCTGTCGGTAGTGTCGTTTGTGGTGGTAGTCATCTTATTGAAAATTATTTTTTAAATAGAGTTCTAGACGTTCAACATTTTGCTCTAAGCCTTCTTTGATATTGAATAATCCCATGATACGGGCTAATTCTTCTTGGGTAGGGAATAACATTTGCCAGTACATATGCGTTTGATTGCCTTGTGTTTCAAAGGTTATGGTAGCGGTGAACTCATGCCCGGATAGGTGGTCGTAGGCTATTTTTTTATGCTTTATCACTTCGGTAAAAACACTTTCGTTTTCATAATCGGTTCCGTCCGGGCCGTGCATGACTAAGTTCCATTGACCGCCTTGGTGCAATTCCATTTTAGTAATGGTATTAGAAAACCCATTGGGCCCCACCAATTTTTAATATGTTCTGGGTTGGTCCATGCCTCCCATACATTGGCAATAGGAGCATTCAATAGTTGCGATACTATAATTTCACGATGGACGGTGTTGTTAACTGTTGTGCTCATCATTGTCTTTTTGAAGTTTTTCTAAATAGGTTTCCAAAGCATCTAATTTGTTTTCCCAGAATTGTTTGTACTGTTCTATCCATTGTGATACTTCATTTAATTTTTCGAGTTTAGCAATGCAGTAGCGTTCTCGTCCTTTGTCTTCAATTTCAATTAAACCACATTCGTTTAATATTTTAATATGTTTGGAAATGGCAGGCCGGCTGATGTTGAAGTTTTCGGCTACCGCATTTAGGGTTAAAGTTTGTGCTGCCAATAAACTTAGTATGGTTCTGCGGGTCGGGTCGGCTATCGCCTGAAATACATCTCTTCTCATAGTTTGGGTTTTAATGAGTAACTAATCGGTTACAAATATATACGTAACTATTCGGTTACGCAAATAAATTCAGAATAATTTTTTAAACTTTTATTAGTTAACTAGTAATGATAAGGGATGAGCGCAGATGAAAGCTGGCTTAAGTAAGATAGAAGCGGAGTAATTAAAAGGCAAAAGAATAAAGCCAAGACAACGGAAGTAGAGAGCGTTGTGGCTTAGTTAGTTGGGGGAGGAAACGATAAAGTAAAAAGAAAATCAATAGAGCAGTTAGTCTCTGGATTGCTTTCTTAAGTAGTTTTTTAATCCCTTGTCTGTTTTAGTGTTCTGTACGATAAAAAAGAAAATCAGGTTAAAGACCACTAGGCCTATAATCCCCATAACAATCATGTTCATCTATGTTTTGTTTTATTGTGGTTTTTGACATCCCAAATCTATATAAAATTGTTAATAAAAACATAATAAAAAATTAAAATTCTAAATAAATACTTGTCATTTTTTGTTAATTACTGTATTTGTATTTAAATATTAACATAAAATTCTTAGGTTTTATGATAATGTGATTAGTAATTAACAAACCGATCTTTTAATTATTTTTATTCTAACCACTTTAGATTGTTTTTCTCTTTTATAAGTGTTAGTGCAAATAAGTACCTTTCTTATCATGAAATGCCTTTGATTTCTGTTTACCTTTTACTTGCTCACTATTTCAGTTATGCCCTTTACCGATGCTAAAGCAAAATATGCCACAACACAGCAGTCTTTACGCTTATTATCCAAAAATAAAATCAATTTGGCCTTGATTTATGAAAAGGTAATATTAGGATTAGAAGGCTACTTTGCTTATGTATAATACATAACTCGTAATGCTGTTCCGTCTTTATGCTAAATTAAAATGAGATGAAAATGCGCTAGACTAATCGCTGATTTTTATGTGTTTACGTCTTAGGTAAAGGCTAATTACAGCAAGAGTGGTAGTTAAATCGATGTTAGCATAGGGTAATACATCCTAAAATTTAGTAAATTAGTGGCTCTTTAAAACGTGGAGTCCAGAGACCACCTGTAAACGGGGCGTAACCGAAAAGCCATACGATTAGGAAACTAAACTGC
Organism: Flavobacterium phycosphaerae; assembly: GCF_010119235.1. Taxonomy (NCBI): domain Bacteria; kingdom Pseudomonadati; phylum Bacteroidota; class Flavobacteriia; order Flavobacteriales; family Flavobacteriaceae; genus Flavobacterium; species Flavobacterium phycosphaerae. The sequence goes on from NZ_JAAATZ010000001.1 coordinate 2,601,435, forward strand.
ATGCCTTATGCCAAAGTATATTATTGAACGGGAAATTCCGGGTGCCGGTGATTTGACACCGGAGCAATTAAAAGGAATTTCACAAACTTCATGTGGGGTCTTAACTAATATGGGGCCTCAGATTCAGTGGGTAGAGAGCTTCGTAACCGGTAATAAAGTTTATTGCGTTTATATTGCTCCCGATGAAAAAATGATACTGGAACACGCCCGACAAGGTGGGTTTCCGGCCAACAGCATCTCAAAAATAACAGCCATTATCAATCCGATAACGGCGGAATAACACCATTTACAAAAGAGGCAAATGAAACGAAAATCGCCCATTTGCCTCTTTTTTATAACCTAATAACTCTACGCTATGATTTTCAGGGAAGCTCAACCTACCGATATAAAGCCAATACAACTAGTTAGAAATGCAGTTACTGAGAACGCCTTGTCTAATCCGGATTTAGTGACCGATGCGGATTGTATGGAGTTTATGTTTGAAAGGGGTAAAGGTTGGGTCTGTGAAATGAACCATCAAATTGTTGGCTTCGCTATAGCCGATTTGAAAGAACACAATATTTGGGCGCTGTTTGTACATCCTAACCATGATAAAAAAGGAATTGGAAAAGTACTGCACAACCTGATGCTTACCTGGTATTTTTTACAAACCAAAGAAACTGTTTGGTTGGGCACGGCGCCGGGCACCCGGGCAGAGGAATTTTACAAAAGAATGGGCTGGCAACCGGCAGGCTGGCATGGTACCAAAGAAGTAAAATTTGAAATGAGTTACCGGCAATGGCAACAAATACAAGCAACAAAAACACTATAGTTTACTATATAACCGTCTAAGAAACCTACTAAGCTAAGCAGTCTAGCCTATGAATTCACTCTGGAAAAAAATAATCCTCAGCACTACACTAAAAACCAAGGAACCCAAAGACTATTCTAACTATGTGTTGGCCAAAGGCTACAGGTTGTTTGTCATCACGGCTCGTCGTCATATCAAAGACTTTATCCTGATTACTATTGGGATTTTCTCAGCTTCCTTTGGTTTCAAAGGTTTTCTGTTAACCAATCATTTTATTGATGGCGGGGCTACAGGTATTTCATTATTAATCTCAGCCATTACCGCTATTCCTTTGTATTTACTGATTATCGGGATTAATATTCCGTTTATTATTTTAGGCTATAGGGTGATGGGCAGGGCTTTTGCTATTAAAACGGCTTTGGCTATAGCCGGACTTTCGACCTGCCTGGCTTTGGTCACTTTTCCGAATGTTACTAACGATAATTTACTGGTGGCTGTGTTTGGCGGTTTTTTTCTCGGAGCCGGTATAGGCTTTGCCGTTAGAGGAGGTGCTGTTATTGATGGTACCGAAGTATTGGCCATCTATCTGAGTCGAAAATTAGGCACTACGATAGGTGATTTTATCATAGTGATAAATGTGCTGATTTTTTCCACAGCGGCTTATTTTTTAGGAATTGAAATTGCGTTATACTCTATGATTACTTATCTGGCAGCCTCTAAAACCTTAGACTTTATTGTTGAAGGTATTGAAGAATACATTGGTGTTACGATTGTATCTTCTTATAGCGAAGAAATCAAACATATGATTGTTAATAAAATGGGAAGAGGCGTAACGGTATACAGTGGTAAGCGTGGCTATGGCAAAAGAGGCGTTAGCAAAGAAGTAGATATTATTTACACTGTAATTACAAGATTAGAACTAAACAAGCTCAACACCGAAATTGAAAAAATAGAATCGAATGCTTTTGTGGTAATGACTAGTGTAAAAGATACCAAAGGCGGCATGATAAAGAAACGTCCGTTGGAACATTAAAGGCTTTAAAAGTTTTTTATAGTTATTTAACGCTGAGTTATTTATCTTACAGTTTATTTTGTAACTTTATGACCTACAAAACATTCGACTATGAAAAACTATTACTCGTTATTGCTGATTTTACTAGTAAGTTTCACTACACAATCCCAAATTGTCATTATTCCGGATGCTAATTTTAAAAATGCATTAGTCAATACTAATTGTGTTGGGAATAGTACTAATGAATATCTTTCTGATGCTGATACAAATGACGATGGTGAAATTCAGGAAAGTGAAGCCGCAATGGTGATTAAACTAAGCGTTTCGAACCAAGGCATTTCAGACCTTACCGGTATTGAGGCTTTTACCAGTTTGCAATCTTTGTCTTGCAACGGAAATTCACTTACCAGTCTAACTTTGAATAATTTCATAAACTTACGAGATTTAGGATGTAGTAACAATAATATCACGAATCTGAGTATTACCAATTGTTTTAATTTATACTCTTTTAATTGCGCATACAATCCTATGACTACTATAGATTTAAGTTCTACTAAGGTGTATAGATTTTATATTGCCAATAACCCTAATTTGACTTATGTCAATATAAAAAATGGATTTCAGACTGACGGTTATTACTCCTTTAAAATGGCTGCAATACCGCCACCGCCACCAAGTACTTTAATAGAATGTCCTAATTTAGCAACTTTTTGTTGTGATGATTTTGAGGTTTATTATGTTACCCATGACCTTAATTTTGGAGAGGGTTTAGATCCTTCGGTTAATGTTAATAGTTACTGTAGTTCACTTCCGGGAGGCAGTTTTAATACTATAACCGGTATTATGGCATCAGATTGTGACGGCGCTAATGTTGGTATACGCAATCAGAAAATAGCGTTTACGGATGGCAGTCAAAACGGTTATGCCTATACGAATTATGCTGGTGGCTATTCTTTTTATACGGGCCCCAATGCCTTAACGGTAACCCCTCAATTGTCAAACCCGGCTTATTTTTCTGTTACCCCGTTGAATTATGTTTTTAATTTTACAGCTTCAGGCCTTACTGAAAATGCTAATTTTTGTCTGACTCCTACTAGTAATCATCCTGATTTAGAGATAATAGCTTATCCCTTGGGCAATTCCCGTCCCGGATTTAATTCGCAATACATGCTGACTATTATAAACAAAGGGAACCAAATTCAATCAGGCACTGTTACGTTTACTTTTGATGGATCCATTTTTGACTACGTAGCATCATTTCCTACTTCAGACAATTTGACATCAAATACGATTTCGTGGAATATTGTTAATTTTGGTCCTAATCAAAGCAAGAACTTACAACTCGTCCTCAATCTTAATTCGCCTCAGGAAACTCCGCCTGTTAACCTTGGTGATATTTTAAGTTTTCAGGCAACTATAACTTCAGCACTGCTTGATGATACTCCCAATGATAATCAAATGGATTTCAATCAAACTGTGGTGGGTTCATTTGATCCAAATGATAAAACGGTTGTGGAAGGAGAAAGCATAAGCATAGCTAAAATAGGAGACTATTTGCATTATGTAGTACGTTTTCAAAACACGGGAACAGATTTAGCCGAACAGATTGTTATAAAAGATATGCTTGATGCTAATTTAGATTGGAGTACTTTAGAAATGGTGGCCAGCAGTCATCCTTATCGAAGTACTTTAACCTCTGGTAATAAATTTGAAGTATTTTATGATGGTATTAATTTACCACCTTCAGCAACAGATGAGGAGGGAAGTCATGGGTATATAGCTTTCAAAATTAAGCCAAAAAGCACAATAGTTATTGGTGATGTCATAGCCAACACCGCTAATATTTATTTTGATTTTAATTTCCCGATTGTAACCAATACAGTTACTACATCGGTTGTAGCTTTGGGAACTCCGTCTTTCAATCAAGGGAAATTAGTTACGGTTTATCCTAATCCGGTTAGTGACCAATTGCAACTTTCAGTGGCTGCAGGTATTACCGTTAAATCAGTGACCGTTTATAATGCATTAGGACAAAAAGTAATTATGGTTAATAATCAAACGATCATTACTATGAACGGCTTAGCCAAAGGTGCTTATTTTGTTGCGGTTGAAACCGATAAAGGAAAAACAATACAGAAGGTTATAAAACTATAAAAAGTAATACTTGATGTTTTGCTGCAAACTTATACTAAAATCCCGGTGACCCGGGATTCTTTGTTTATAGAGCATAATAACTTTAAAATAATTGCTTTTCTTTTCTATTGAAATCGAAGAATTGCTTATCTTACATAGTGTTTAGAATTTAAAAAATCACCTATGGAATGGCAATATGTTTTGGTTTTTTTGGGTGCCTTTCTGTTTGATGTAGTACCCTTTCCTTTTCCTCCGGCCTTTACTGTAATGGTCTTTCTCCAAATTTATTTTAAGTTGAATATTTGGTTGGTCATCATTATTGGAGTATTTGGGTCAATATTGGGTCGCTATGTGTTAACCTGTTACATTCCTTATTTGGCCGGTAATTTGTTCATGCCCGATAAAAACGAAGATGTACAGTATTTAGGCAAAGTATTAAAACAAAAAGGATGGAAAAGTCAATTGGTAATTGTTGCTTATTCCTTGCTGCCTTTACCCACTACACCACTTTTTGTTGCTGCGGGAATGGCCAAAATGCGACCAATTTATATCATACCGGCCTTCTTTATAGGGAAGTTCACCAGTGATGCTTTATTGGTACACTTGGGCAAATATGGTACTGAGAATACCGAAAAAATATTGCACAGTGCGGTTTCATGGCAATCTTTTCTCAGCTTAGCCGTAGGGTTATTGCTTATCAGCGCGTTACTCTTTATTGATTGGCGTTCTCTGATACAAAGAAAAGAATTCAAACTAAATTTCAGAATCTGGAAGTAAGTACGATAGGGAAGAATACCCTTTTTTAAAATAGCTTTCAAATCTGAATTATTCAATTTACAGATAGTTGTTTCTGTGATAAAAAATAATGATTTGCACTACCAACTATAGTTTTTATCTATTAATAAAACAATTTAGATAAGGTATCAATTGGTAAATTAGCTTAACTAGTTTATAAACAAAATAATCAGCAATAATTATGGAAAATAGTAAAAACCAAAACGAGCAAAACAAATGCCCTTTCTCAGGCGGGGCACTTAAGCAAACAGCTGGCAATGGCACCAGAAACAATGATTGGTGGCCAAATCAATTAAAATTAAATATACTTCGTCAAAATTCTTCTTTGTCCAATCCTATGGGAGAGACCTTTAATTATACTGAAGCATTCAATAGCCTTGATTTAGTTGCTGTAAAGAAAGATATTTTTGATGTAATGACTAATTCACAAGACTGGTGGCCGGCTGATTATGGACATTACGGTCCATTTTTTATCCGTATGGCATGGCACAGTGCCGGGACTTACCGAATTGCTGATGGGCGAGGAGGAGGTGGGTCAGGTACCCAACGATTTGCACCACTCAACAGTTGGCCGGATAATGTTAACCTTGATAAAGCACGTTTATTGTTATGGCCGGTTAAACAAAAATACGGTAAAAAGATATCATGGGCTGACCTGATGATTCTGGCCGGTAACTGCGCTTTGGAATCAATGGGATTCAAAACTTTTGGATTTGGCGGTGGTCGGGAAGATGTTTGGGAGCCTGAGGAAGATATTTACTGGGGTTCTGAAGGCAAATGGTTGGAAGACAAACGTTACTCCGGTGACCGTGACTTAGAAAATCCTCTGGCTGCTGTTCAAATGGGCTTAATTTATGTTAATCCGGAAGGGCCTAATGGTAATCCCGATCCGTTAGCTTCTGCCCGCGATATTCGTGAAACCTTTGCTCGTATGGCAATGAATGATGAGGAGACTGTGGCGCTTGTAGCCGGGGGACATACTTTCGGGAAAACCCATGGGGCAGCCGATCCGGGAAAATATGTTGGTGTAGAGCCTGCAGCGGCAGGTATTGAAGAACAAGGTTTAGGTTGGAAGAATACCTTTGGAAAAGGTCATGGAGAAGATACTATCAGTAGCGGACTGGAAGGAGCCTGGACCACCACACCCACTAAGTGGAGTAACAATTATTTAGAGAATCTTTTTGGTTTTGAATGGGAATTGACTAAAAGTCCGGCAGGTGCTCATCAATGGAAACCAAAAGGAGGAGCCGGTGCCGGTACTGTTCCGGATGCCCATAATCCGTTAAATCGTCATGCGCCAACCATGCTAACGGCTGATTTGGCTTTGAGAGCAGATCCTGCTTATGAAAAAATAGCCAGAAATTTTCTTGACAATCCTGATGCCTTTGCCGATGCATTTGCTCGTGCTTGGTTCAAGTTAACGCATAGAGATATGGGGCCTGTAGCCCGTTATTTAGGTCCGGAAGTACCTAAAGAAGAACTAATCTGGCAAGACCCGGTTCCAACAGTGGCACATCAACTAATTAATGATAATGACATTGCAGCCTTGAAAGCTAAAATTGCCGCTTCCGGATTGTCTGTTTCTCAGCTGGTTTCAACGGCTTGGGCTTCCGCGTCTACCTTCCGTGGTTCTGATAAACGCGGTGGGGCCAATGGTGCTCGTATTCGTTTACTGCCTCAAAGACAATGGGAGGTTAATAATCCGTCTCAATTGGCTACGGTATTGTCAAAACTGGAAAGTATTCAATCAGAATTCAACAATAGTGGTAAGCAAGTATCTTTGGCCGATTTAATTGTTTTAGCCGGTGGAGTTGGGATAGAGAAAGCGGCACAAGCAGCCGGACATACTGTTACGGTTCCGTTTACACCCGGAAGAAGTGATGCTTCACAAGAACAAACCGATGTAGATTCGTTTGCCGTTTTAGAGCCTCAGGCTGATGGTTTCCGCAATTACACCAAGACTAAATATATCGCTTCAGCAGAAGAGATGCTGATAGATAAAGCACAATTGATGACCTTAACTGCACCGGAATTGACTGTGCTTATCGGTGGTATGCGTGTGTTAAATACTAATTTTGATAGTTCAAGACATGGGGTGTTTACTAACCGTCCGGAAACTTTGACGAATGATTTCTTTAAAAACCTACTGGATTTAAATACAACATGGAAAGCCACAGCTGATTCGCAAGAAGTATTTGAAGGACATGACCGTAAAACCGGTGCTTTAAAATGGACAGGAACTCGTGTGGATTTAATCTTTGGTTCTAATTCTGAGCTAAGAGCTTTGGCCGAAGTGTATGCTTGTGCAGACGGACAAGAGCAATTCGTAAACGATTTTATAGCGGCTTGGTATAAAGTAATGCAACTCGATCGATTTGATTTGGTTTAACCAATATTAATAATACAATGAAAAAAGGTGGCCTGCTTTAGACCACCTTTTTTTATGCTTTATTCAATTTACTGTTTTTATGACTAAACCCAAAGTAAATAGTAAGCCCTACGAGTAACCAACCCGTAAAGTATATCCAGTTCCAAATGCTTAATTCTGCCATCATATACAAACAACAAACCAATCCGAGTAATGGAATTAAAGAAAGATTTTGTTTCCATGACCAAATAGCAAAACCAACCAAAGAGAGTAGAAAAATCCACATAGGAATTTTGTGTTTGAACAAACTGAAACCACTTTCGTATTTCAAAGATTGATCTATAGGAAGCGAATCAACCACTTGTTTGTAGGTAGTTTCGTTTTCGTTTAAGGAGCTTAATAGAGCTTCTAAATCGGTAGTTTCGGTAGTTGGATTTTGGGCCACCAAATACGCATATACTTGCTTGGCTTGTTCTTTATCCAATGAGGTTACAATATCGGCCGGAGCATTGACTTGTTTCTCATTAGTTAAAAAATCCATGGTAGCCTGTTTGTTTACCGTAAAGGCAATAAATGCACCAACAAGCATAAGTAGCGGAAATACAAATTTAGAGTTGATATAAGGCGTTTTAAATTTCCCTCTCGGAATGTCCTTTTTATTTTGCAGTACCAAAACTCCAGCACAAACTAATACAAAGGCAAATAAAGTTCCGATGCTGCATAAGTCGGTCACCATAGTTAAATTCAAAAACAAAGCAGGAATGGCTACTACAAATCCGGTAACAATGGTGGCATACGAAGGCGTGTGGTATTTTGGATGTACTTTTGAAAATCGTTTGGGTAACAATCCATCACGACTCATACTCATCCAAATACGAGGTTGTCCCATTTGAAATACCAATAATACACTCGCCATAGCTACTACGGCACTCACAGCGATAATGCCCGACATCCATTTTAAATTCAGTTTATCAAATACAAAAGCTAAAGGATCACCAACGTTTAAGTCGGCGTAATTAACCATACCGGTTAGGACTAGAGCAATCACAACATACAGTATAGTACAAATGATAATCGCCCACATCATCCCTTTTGGTAAATCACGTTGCGGGTCTTTACATTCTTCCGCTGTGGTAGAAATAGCATCAAAACCGATATAAGCAAAGAACACCGCAGACACCCCTTTAAGGATGCCGCTTACGCCATTAGGAGCGAAGGGATGCCAATTGGCTGTGTCTACATAAAATATTCCTACTGCTATGACCAACAGTATGATACATAACTTTACCACAACCATAAGATTACTGGCATTACGGGATTCTTTCATTCCTCGGTATACCAAATAAGTAATTACAATTATGATGAGTAAAGCCGGTAAATCAGCCACTAAGTGAAAAGAGCCAATGGTTGGAGCTGTTGTCCAGGCAGTGTAAGCGGCTTGCAATCCTTCGGATAAATTTTCGAAAGATTTGCCTCCCTGCATCAGGGCTGTAGCATCTTTAAATCCGTTTGAAGCTGTCAGATAATCCATTTGAACCCATTGTGGCAGATGAATTCCTCCGCTTTCGAGCAATCCGGTAAAGTAATCACTCCAAGATATGGCTACGGTAATATTTCCAATAGCATACTCCATAATCAAAGCCCAGCCAATAATCCAAGCGATAATTTCACCAAAAGCTACATAAGAATACGTATAAGCACTTCCTGAAACGGGTACCATAGAAGCAAATTCAGCATAAGCAAATGCCGCAAAGCTACAGGCAATAGCTGTGAAAATAAACAAGAATATAACGGCCGGTCCTCCATCAGCACTGGCTTTTCCGATGGTACTGAAAATACCGGCTCCTATGATGGCTGCAATTCCAAATGCGGTTAAATCTCTGGCCGTTAAATGTTTGCCAAGAGCCTGATGCCCGTCGGCTTCATTTTTAGCGACCTGGTTTAGAATATCCTGAACAGTTTTTTTTCGGAACAGATTGGAGAAATTCATAGTTTAATGGGTTTGGTTGAAAGCTTTCCCGCAAAGGGTTTGATTTCAACAAATATATAAAACTCTGCCAATGTTTTGCCACTATAGCTTTTTTTGGAAAAATTATCAAATAAGAACTGACTATAAAAAAATAATGAAATATGATGAAAATCATGTGCAAGACTAAGGAGATTTAGTAGTTTTGCGCCATCAAAAAAAATATAACATTTAAACCTTATACATTATGTCATTAGTAGGAAAGAAATTCCCAAGTATTACGGTAGACGCTATCTCATTTATGGGAGAAAATTTAAGAATTAACGTTTTAGAAGAAGCGACAAAAAACAACAAAAAAGTGATTTTGTTCTGGTATCCAAAGGATTTTACTTTTGTTTGTCCAACCGAATTACACGCTTTTCAGGCAGCTATAGAAGAATTTGAAAAAAGAAATACTATGGTAATTGGTGCTTCTTGTGATACTAACGAAGTACATTTTGCTTGGTTGAATACACCAAAAAATCAAGGAGGAATTGAAGGGGTTAAGTACCCGATTTTGGCTGATACTACCCGTAATCTAGCGGCTGCTTTAGATATTTTAGATGCGGAATGGGTTTATGACGCTGAGTTGAATGATGAGATTTTAGAAGGTTCTAACGTAACCTTCAGAGCCACTTATTTACTTGATGAAACAGGAAAAATTTTCCACGAAAGTGTAAACGATATGCCTTTAGGAAGAAATGTAAATGAGTATTTAAGATTAATCGATGCTTATACACACGTACAAACCGTTGGAGAAGTTTGTCCGGCAAACTGGCAAAAAGGAGAAGAGGCTATGCATGCTGACCGAAACAGTACAGCGGCTTATTTGAGTCATAATTAATTGTTCATTGAATGATAAAAAAACGTCCCAATCGGGACGTTTTTTTATGGGGTAAAAACCGACTTATAGTTGTTCCAGTAGCGGTAAATTAAAAACATATTACCTAGGAAAAGTCCAATGGCTATAGGCAAAGTTGCCGGTGCCATGAAATAATTGATTAGTAAAATGTTTAGGGTTACCGGTAAAATAACAATATTGGCCAGAGTTACATATTTCCCTGAAACATACGATAAGCCACACAACAATTCAACAGCTTTTGCCAAGGGCATCAAATAAACAGAAGCAATTAACCCTGTGTTAAAGGCTTTGAAATTTCCGGTCGCTTCGGTTTCGGGAGTTAATTTTAAAAAGAAACTGATAGAAGCAAACAATAAAAATAATCCGATTAAGACTCTGATAATAATGGTAGTGATTTTCATGATTGATAGTTTTTTGATTAATGTACTATCAAAGTTAAACAAAAAAATACCAAAGGCAGAAACCAATGGTATTTATTTAACATTCAGACAACTACGATTTATTTTTTCAGTAATTTTTTATAAGCAATATAACCCAAAACCGCAATAAGCAGTAACGACCAAAGCTGCGCTACAAAAGCAATAATGCTTTCCAACATATACCAACCGGTTTTCAGGCTATCCCATAGTTGTAAACCGATATGAGGTCTGTAAGCATTGGAACTTTTTTCATTGGCTACTAATTCTTTTTTAACCGTTTCTCTTTGGTACAAATACAAAGTCACGGTGCTGTACTGTACTTGATCTTGCAAAGAAAGATTTTGTATTACCGTGTCGTCGCTTTCAGTGGCTCTATCAAGTGCTTTGTCTTCGGCAGTGGTGATGTCATTTAGTTTTTTGCCTTTAGTGTCAATGCCTTTCTCCAACCGTTTTTGGCTGTTGGTAATACGTTTTTGAGCCAATTTATTTGACAATAATTGTAAAGAGACATCATCGGCTTTAATCAGACGACTGTCCAGAAAATCAATTTCTTTGGTCATGGCGGTCAAAACAGAATCTAATTGAGTGTTAGGAACGCGAAGTGTAATGGTGTTGTCAACGGTGTAACGCGTGGTTTCTAAAGTACTGTCTTGACTCACTTGGGTTTCATCGTGCTCGTTAACAGTGCTTTTTAAATCGGTAAAAGTGATAAACCCACCGTGTTGCCCAACAATCTTCTCAATAGCGTAAGTCGATTTAGCTACGTTCTTCACTTTGAATTTTAAATCGGCCGTCCGAACAAATTTTCGTTCCGGTTGTTTTTTCTGAAGAATAGCATTTGAAGAGTTGGTCTCAACAGCGGTACTGTCGGCAAGGGTAGTTGTTTTACCTTCTGCGGAGGCTTCCGCATTGTTGTCAGCTTGTTTACAGGCAAAGACCAATCCGAATAGGAGCAATGCCAAAGTCAATTTTGATAAGTGTTTCATTTTTTCATTCATTTTAAATGTTAGTAATAGAGTTTTCCCTGTCAGTGGATAATCATGCAAAAGACAAAGTGTAGTTTTCTATCAATACTAAAATGAATTACGGGTTAAATGCTATAATCATTCCTACTAAAAAGCGTGCCAAAATTTTCAGCTTTGTGGTTTTGTGCCGAGAATTATTTTTATCGTAATTTTGAGAACCTTAAAAAACCAAATTCTTGAGAACCATTCTTTCAAAAAAAATTGACCATCCCGAAGCTTTCAAAAACCAATTGCTGGGTTGGGCGCAGCAGTTTAGAGAAGTAGTTTTTTTGGATTCTAATACGTATCACCAGCAGTATTCTGACTATGATTATGTTTTGGCAGTGGATGCTTTTACTGCTGTAAAAACAGATTATCACAATGCTTTTGAAGACTTGAAACAATACCAGCAACAAACTAAAGATTGGTTGTTTGGCTATTTGGCCTATGATATGAAAAATGACGTTGAGCCATTGCAGTCTGATAATTTTGACGGATTGGAGTTTCCTGATTTGTTTTTCTTCCAACCCAAGAAATTGTTTTTGGTAAAAAGGGATGAAGTCGAAATTCAGTATTTGCATTTATGTGATGATGAAATAGAAAGCGATTTCTCAGCACTTCAAAACCATTTACCTTTTGCCATTGAACATTCACCATTGAGCATTAAGCAACGAATTTCGAAAGAAAGCTATCTTCAAAAAGTAACCGAAATGCTGGAGCATATTCATCGCGGCGACATTTATGAGGCTAACTTTTGCATGGAATTTTATGCCGAAAATGCTACTATAAATCCGTTAGAAATTTACCGGAAGCTGAATAGTATTTCTAAACCACCGTTTGCGACTTATTTTAAAAACAACCACCATTTTTTACTTTCTGCTTCGCCAGAACGTTATATACGAAAAGAAGGAAGTAAAGTTATTTCCCAGCCGATTAAAGGAACGGCTAAGCGTTTTACAGAGGCTGTTTCAGATGAAAAATCAAAAATCGAATTAGCAAATAATCCAAAAGAACGCTCCGAAAATATTATGATTGTTGATTTGGTTCGCAACGATTTATCGCATACCGCCACCAAAGGGTCAGTAGTAGTCGAAGAATTATGCGCTGTTTATTCTTTTGAGCAAGTCCACCAAATGATTTCCACCATAGTTTCCGAAGTGGACAATACTACCGCTCCGGTTGAAATTCTCAGAACCACTTTTCCTATGGGTAGTATGACCGGTGCTCCAAAAATATCGGCCATGAAAATCATAGAGGAACTCGAAGAAACAAAACGTGGCTTGTATAGTGGCGCCGTTGGCTATTTTAAACCCAATGGTGACTTTGATTTCAACGTTGTTATCCGAAGTATTTTATACAATGCCCCAAAGCAGTATTTATCATTTTCTGTGGGTAGTGCTATCACTTCCTTATCAGTTCCTGAGCAAGAGTATGCCGAATGCTTGTTAAAGGCTAAAGCTATGTTTGAAGTCCTACAATAGAAATAATTACTACTTTTGATTATGTTGCAACAATTTCAGAATCATATTGACTCCCATTTTCCTTTTCTAAAAGAAAAGCGATTGCTTTTGGCGGTTAGCGGAGGGGTTGACAGTATGGTTTTGTTGTATTTGTGTCATCAGTTGCAGTTCCCTTTTGCGGTGGCGCATTGTAATTTTCAGTTGCGTGGCGATGAAAGCGATGACGATGAACAGTTTGTAAAAGCTATTTGCGACGAATTGCATATTCCGGTTTTTGTCGAAAAATTTGTCACGGCTGCTTTTGCTGAGGAACATAAAATGTCCATTCAGCTAGTGGCCAGAAAGCTTCGTTACGAATGGTTTGAAACCCTTTTGCAAAATCATGATTACGATTATATACTGACGGCACATCATTTGGATGACAGTTTGGAAACGTTTTTAATCAACTTTACCAGAGGAACGGGATTAGAAGGGTTGACCGGAATTCCGCAGCAAAACGACACAGTCATTCGACCTTTACTGATTTTTCCCAGAGAAGAAATAACGGCCTTTGCCAAAGAAAATAAAGTACCATGGCGCGAAGACAGTAGCAATGCTTCCGATAAATATTTGCGTAACAAACTCCGTCACGACGTGATTCCGGTTTTGAAAGAACTCAATCCGAGTTTGCTGACTTCTTTTGAAAATACAGTTAGTTATTTGAAACAAACCCAATCATTGGCCGAAGACGCTGCTTTGAATTTATATCAAAAAATAGTCAAACAAGAAGGGAATCATACCACCATCAACTTGAAAAAGTTGTTGAAATACCAAAATTATAAAGCCTATTTATTCCATTGGCTGCATCCGTTTGGTTTTACCGATTGGAAGGCGGTGTTCAATTTAATAGAGGCTCAATCCGGAAAACAAGTTTTGTCTGAGACCCATATTTTGCTGAAAGACAGGAGTCGTTTATTGCTTTTTCCAAAACAGTCTGCTAAAGAAGAAGAAGTCTTTTGGATTACCAAGAAGGAGTCACATGAAGTTAAAATTCCCTTAAAACTTGCCTTTTGCAATGTAACTGACATTTCTCTTCAATCAACTAATGTTATCTTTGTTGACGAAGAAAAACTTCAGTTTCCGTTGCAAATAAGAAAATGGCAAGAAGGTGATGTTTTTTATCCATTAGGAATGAATGGAAAAAAGAAGGTAAGTAAGTTTTTTAAAGATGAAAAATTATCATTACCTGATAAATTAAATACTTGGCTTTTATGTTCTGACAATCAAATTGTTTGGATTATTGGAAAAAGAGCTGATGACCGATTTAAAATAACAAAACAAACAACTAAAACTCTACAAATACAACTTCAGGAATGAATAAATTAGTTACCGCACTTTTGCTTCTTTTGGCTATTGCAAATACCAATGCACAAATTGTAAAACCAGTAAAATGGACCTCCAAAATTGAAAAGACTGCTGATGCCGAATTCAACTTGGTAATGACCGGGAAAATAGATGACGAATGGCATGTATATTCCCAATTTACTCCGGCCGATGGTCCACTGCCGGCAGAATTTAAATTTGAAGACGCCAAAGGCAATTACGAGTTGGTTGGTAAAACCAAAGAATCTCCATATAAAAAGCAATTCAACGATGTTTTTGGAGTAGATGAATACTATTTCGAAAAGCAAGTGGTTTTCACTCAAAAGGTGAAAATTATAAACCCTAAACTGACTTCCATTAAAGTTAAAATTGATTATCAGGTTTGCAAACAAGCCTGCATCAATGATAAAAAAGATTTTACTTTTGACATTCCGGCAAGTTCCAATACAACGGCTGTTGCTGCAGTAGATACGGTGAAAGTTGCTGAAACAGATACTGTAAAAGAAGTATCAAAAGAAGAGGTGAAGACCGTAACGGAAACCCCAAAACCGGGAGAGCAAAAAGGCTTGTGGACTATTTTCTTTTTGGCCTTTTTAGGAGGTTTAGCTGCTTTATTAACGCCTTGTGTATTCCCAATGATTCCTATGACCGTGAGCTTTTTTACCAAACAAAGTAAAAACCCCGGACAAGGAAAACGCAATGCTATTTTATACGGAATTTCCATCATCGCCATTTATGTAGTTTTAGGGTTGGTTATCACCGGTGTTTTTGGTGCTGATGCTTTGAATGCTTTATCGACCAACGCTTGGTTTAATGTATTTTTCTTTTTATTGTTGGTTATTTTTGCCGCTTCTTTCTTGGGGGCTTTTGAAATCATGTTGCCTAATTCTTGGGCCAATAAAGTTGATAGACAAGCCGATAGAGGAGGGATTATAGGCATATTGTTCATGGCATTGGCGTTAGCCATTGTTTCATTTTCTTGTATCGGACCAATAGTTGGGACACTTCTAGTAGAATCGGCGTCTAAAGGCGGTATCGCACCAATTGTTGGAATGCTTGGTTTTTCTTCCGCTTTGGCTTTGCCGTTTATGTTGTTTGCCATGTTCCCAAGTTGGTTACAATCCTTGCCAAAATCTGGAGGATGGTTGAATACCGTAAAAGTTTCGCTTGGCTTTTTAGAGTTGGCTTTAGCCTTTAAATTTTTATCTAATGCCGATTTAGTATTGCAGTTGCATTTGCTTGAAAGAGAAGTTTTCTTAGCGATTTGGATAGCCATTTTTGGCACTTGGGCTTTGTATCTTTTTGGTAAAATTATGACCCCTCATGATAGTCCGGTAACACATCTTTCGGTGGGAAGATTGTCCTTGGGAGTAGTAGTCTTAGCGTTTTCCATATACATGATTCCCGGGCTTTTCGGAGCGCCGTTAAAATTAATCAGTGCTTTTCCGCCACCTCAAACCTATAGCGAAAGTCCAACCGGGTTTTTTGGAAATACGGCAGCAGTCAACAATGACGGACTTCCAGAAGGTGCTAAGATAGGCGAACACGGAATTATGACTTTTACGGATTATGATAAAGGATTGGCTTATGCTAAAAAGGTAAACAAACCGGTAATGCTTGATTTTACTGGGTTTGCTTGTGTGAATTGCCGCAAAATGGAAATCAATGTCTGGTCGGATGAAAAAGTTTTGCAAGTACTGAAAAATGAAGTAGTCTTGATTTCATTGTATGTGGATGATAAAAGAGATTTGCCAAAAGAAGAACAAATGGTTTCCAAAACAACCGGTAATGAAATTGTAACCATTGGCGACAAATGGACTGATTTTATCATTACACGCTATAAAACCAATACGCAACCGTTCTATGTTTTAACCGATTTAAAAGAACAAAAACTCAACGAACCCATTAGTTATACTCCGGATGCTAAAGAATATTTAGCTTGGTTAAAACAGGGTATTGCCCAATTTAAATAAATAAAACTTGGTGTAACTTAAATAGTTGCTGTTAATTCGGCTTATTAATTATTTTCTTTAGAAGATTTTTATAATATTTGTATTCCAATTATTAAAATCTAACTATTATGAGAAAAATTACTTTGAGGCGATGGCACAACTTGGCCTTGCTATTATTTTTATTGACGTACTCCTTCAGCAGTGCGCAATGTATCAGAACAGCGGCTTTTGGCTCAGGTGTTTCTAACAATTCCGGTGTAGCGCAGACCATTACTACTTGTGCTTACGGAACGGAATATTCAACAGTTACCGGTTTGTTGGTAGGACAAAATTATTTGTTCTCAGTACAATCAGGTTCTGCAGGTGGTCAAGGAACTCATTTATTTCTGACTGTAACTGACTTATCAGATAATGTTATTCAGTACGGAACATCACCATTAACGATTACCGGTATTACATCAGATTCTGTTAGACTGCACTATGCAGATGACTCTTCTTGTGCCGGTGCAGCAACTTGTCACAATTCGCAAGTAAAATATTTAGCTTCTTGTCAAGCACCAACCGGTGTAGTAGCTTCAAATATCACAACCACTACAGCAACTATTTCATGGAATGTTTCCGATACACCACCTGCGAATGGTTACGAATATTACTATGCGACTACTAGTACAGCACCAACCGCTTCTACTACGCCATCAGGAAGTGTAGCAGCAGATATACTTACGGCAGATTTATCAGGTTTAACAATAGCCAGCAATTACTATGTATGGGTGCGTTCTGTTTGTAGTAATTCAGACACTTCGACTTGGAGTGTAGTAGCTAACTTTGCAACAGCCTGTGACCTTGTGACTGATTTCTCTGAAAACTTTGATTCTGCTGTAGCTTTCCCGGCTTGTTGGGCTAAAGTAGGTCCATTGGGAGCTTCTTATGTTCAGGCATCTGCCACTACAACTTCAACACCAAATAATTTATACATTTATAGCGGATCGGCTGCTAGTCAGGCGGTAGTAGCTATGAAACCGGTATCTAATGCCGGTGATGCTACCCACAGATTGCGTTTTAGAGCCAGAGGTAATTTTACAGCTGGTGATACAGTTGAAGTTGGTTATTTAACAGACCCTGCAGATGCTACCACTTTTGTTTCGCTTCAATCATTTACTACCACTTCAATTACCGTTTACGATACATTTATTGCTGAATTAGGAACAGCCCCTGGAGCCAATCAAGTATTAGCTTTCAGACATGCCGGAAATCTGGGATATAGTATTTTAATTGACGATGTGAATTGGGAAGTGATACCAACTTGTATTGAACCAACAGCTGTGGTTATTTCTAATGTAAGTACTGATGCCGCGACTGTATCATGGAATGCTGCCGTTACAGATCCTGCTAATGGTTATGAGTACTATGTTTCGACTACAAATACAGCTCCAACTGCTTCAACAACACCAACCGGAAGTGTAGGAGCCGGTATTACTACTGTTGATTTATCTTCGTTACCATCAGCGACAACTCATTATGTTTGGGTTCGCTCGGTATGTAGTGTTTCTGATATTTCAATTTGGACTGCTGTAACCAGCTTTACTACATTATGTAATGCTGTTACTGATTTTACTGAAAACTTTGATTCGGCCGTTGCTTTCCCAACTTGTTGGGCTAAAGTAGGTCCATTAGGAACTTCTTATGTTCAGGCATCTGCCACTACCACTTCAACACCAAATAACTTATACATTTATAGCGGATCGACTGCAAGTCAGGCCGTAGTTGCTATGAGACCGATTTCTAATGCCGGTGACGCCACCCACAGATTACGTTTTAGAGCCAGAGGTAATTTTACAGCTGGTGATACAGTTGAAGTTGGTTATTTAACAGATCCGGCTGATGCCACTACTTTTGTACCGCTACAGTCGTTTACTACTACGTCAATTACAGTTTATGATACATTTATAGCTGAATTAGGAACTGACCCAGGAGCTAATCAAGTATTAGCTTTCAGACACAAAGGTACTTTAGGCTATAGTATTTTAATTGATGATGTTAATTGGGAGCCAATACCAACTTGTATTGAACCAACAGGTTTAGTTGTTAGTAATATTACACAAACATCAGCTACTATTGCTTGGACAGCTTCTGTTACTCCGCCGGCAAATGGTTATGAATATTATTATGCTACAACTAATACAGCTCCAACGGCCTCAACTACACCTTCAGGATCGGTTGGTGCTGATGTTTTGACTGTTGATTTAAATGGTTTAGCTTCTTCATCTGTTTATTATTTCTGGGTAAGATCAGTATGTTCTGTTTCTGATAGCAGTATTTGGAGTATTGCAGGTACATTTACCACTCCTTGTCCTGCCTCAACGGTGCCTTATTCTCAGGATTTTGAATCAGCTACAGTTCCGGCAGTTCCGACCTGTACAGCAACTCAAAATTTAGGTCCCGGTAATAACTGGACTGTTGTTAGTAATCCTGGTTATGGTTTCACTTCAAAAACATTGCGTTACGCTTATAGTATTCCTAATGCAGCGAACACTTGGTTCTATACTAATGGTATAACATTAACAGCAGGAACTAGCTACACAATTTCATATAAATATGGTAATAACAGTACCACTTATATTGAAAACTTAAAGGTTGCCTTCGGTGATTCTCCAATTGATTCAGCTATGACTAATGCTTTAGCAGATCATCCAGGAATTACCGGTGGTACTACTACTTCTTCAGCCTTACAAGGTTTGGTAGAATTCACACCAGCTGTTTCAGGGGATTACTACTTTGGATTTAACGCTTACTCTGCTGCAGATCAATTTTATCTGTTTGTGGATGATATATCAATAGTTGAAACATTAGCTACTCCCGGTTTTGAATCTAATAAATTTACATTCTATCCAAACCCTGTGAAAGATGTATTGAATATCGGATACAACAAAACGATTGCTAAAGTGGCTGTGTATAATATCCTAGGTCAGGAAGTACTAGCTAAAACCATCAATGCTGACCAATCACAAATTACTATGTCTAACTTACCAAAAGGTACTTACTTAGTAAAAGTAACAGCCGAAGATGGTGCAGTAAAAACAATTAAAGTAATAAAAGAATAATCATAGTTTTACACTATAAAAAAAGTCCCGGGAAACCGGGACTTTTTTGTTTATACTAATTTTCAATTAGCTATTCAAAGTATGGGTAACGGTGATTGCCGTATTTAACAATTGCGAAATCGGGCAGTTTTGTTCGGCATCTTTAACCAATTCGGCAAACTTATCATCTGAAATACTCTCTACTTTAGCCGTTAATTGCAGATTAGAAGCCACAATTTTACCATCTTCAAACACGATATCACAACTCGTTTTTAATTCGGTTGGAGTGAAGCCGGCTGCCTGCAGATTGAAGGCTAATTTCATAGTGAAACAACCCGAGTGTGCCGCCGCAATTAATTCTTCAGGATTGGTGCCCACACCGTTCTCAAAACGGGAACCAAAGGAGTATTGTGTTTGATTTAAAACTGTACTTTGTGTGGTTAAATGACCTTTGCCATCTTTTCCGGTGCCGTTCCAAACGGCTATTGCATTTCTTTTCATACCTAAAAATTTTAAATGAACTTTAAAGTTAAGAAAAATAGCAATGAACCGTATTAGCCTTTTGTTAAATCTTTTTACGGTATCAAACTAAGCTGTTCTATCCAAAGCTGAATGCATTGCTTGAGCACAGCTTGTTGTTTTTGAATATCTCCAAAAGAAGCGAAAGTAGCAACCGCTCTGTCGTTGGCAGGCCATTGTAATAATGCACTGGCCTCTGTAATGAAGTGCTGTTTTGGTTGTTCTTTACTTTTGGCACCCCGATGAAAAATTAACTGAATGTTTTTGGGCGGAAACAATTTAAAGGTCAGAAAGTCAATACCGTCATACTGATAGCTGGGAGCATTCCATTTAATGATTTCATTGAGTTCCGGGAATTGAGTTTTAATATAGTTCCTTAGCTCAAGCAATTCCGGTTTTAGCGGATGCTCTAAATCATTTATGAATTGTTCTGCCTGTGTCATGTGTCTTATTTCGATGGAGTTCCGTTTTTATTTTGCCTTTCGTTTCAAAATTAAGGCACTGATTAAAGCAATGACTAATCCTAAAGGTAGTATTTCTAAAAAAGTAAATAAAATTACACCGATAGTGCTTTTGTATATTTCGCGATATTCATTGATTTCCGCTATTTTGATTTTCATTTCAATCGTGCTTATTTGGGATGTCTTTAGTTTTTCTATGGCAGATGCAGCATACTTATCCATAAAATCGGGAAAGAAGCAATAATATTCGATGAGCCAAACGCCCACATAGATACTGGAGGCAATGAACGCTATAAGCGATCCTATTACCATTGCTTTTCCAAAAGTTATCACACCATCGTTTTGCTTATCGCGGTAACTTTTTATGCCGATAAATATAAAAGCGAATGACACCAGCATACCACTGTATCCCAATACTTCACTGCCTTTGAAATCAGGATTAGTGTAATAGGAGTAGGTGGCAAAAATCATAAAAGCCGTTACTATTGCTCCGGCGATAAGACCATAAGTAAGTACAATTTTTTTCATTTTAATTTTGTTTAGAATTAGACCGCAAAGATTTTTAATTCGCTATACAAACCACTCATCCTTTCGGGTGATTTTAACTAATATCACCCTAAAGTACCAGGCAGCAGCTGTAATTTTTTGGCTGTTTCAATGGCTTGAGTACGTCGTTTTACTTCCAGTTTTTCAAAGAGTTTCGCGCTGTGGGTTTTGATGGTATTTAACGAAACAAATAAGTGTTCGGCTATTTCCTGATTGCTCATTCCTTCCGCCATAAGAGTTAGTACTTCCAACTCTCGTTTGCTTATTTTTCGTTCCGATAATTCTTTTTCGTTTAGTACAAATGGAGTATCCGAAATGCGCACTTCTTTTTCCAATACTACAGTTGTCACTTTAGGCTCTACAATTTTATTAGCTATCCAAATGCCAAAAAACAAAAAAAACAGAGCAATAATTCCAATGTAAATTTCATACTGATGTTGCAGGATGATAAACTTAAATTCGAGCCAACGCAATAACAGCATTAGTACTGCCATGGCAATAGCATAACTGACACTTTCTTTATGGCGTTTTAGTTTTTCCAAGCGTATTGTGTTTATTTATGTAAAATGGGCAGGTATTCTTTCCACGGACCTACCTCATTGCTGTATTGTTTTGCCATGACTCTAGCAATCTGGGCTAAATGTCCTAAATCATGTGCTACCCAAGTGGCCAATAAGTGTTCGAGGGTAACTTCGCCAAAGGCCGGATGAATACCTTTTTTAGTCAAAGCAACTGCATCTATTTTTTTCGATTGCAGAGTGGTTAGGTTTTGTTGACGTAAGGTTTTAAATTCGGCAAGCAGTTGTGCTAAGTTTTTGCCTTTACTTTCTTCAAACTGAGCAAACCGGTCAAAAGGCTTAAAGGCTTTGTTGGGACCATCAGAAAGAATGATTTCCATGCGTTCTATCCAATCGGCCTTTTCTCCGTGAATTAAATGCCCCATGACATCGTAAGGGCTCCAGGTTTCTTCGCCTTCATTTTGAAAAATCCATTCTTCACTCAGTCCTTGCAATAAGGTTTCCAACACAGTCGGAGTGCGGGTTAGGACTTCTATCGCTTTTGGTAAATTGAATTTCATGGGAGTTATTATTAGTTTATCAAAAATAAGGATTAATTAGCTTGCTATTGATATTCTTGGCGCAGTAATCCAAATACAACTGAGTCTTCTATAGTATTGTTGGTAAAATAATGTTCTCGCAACAGACCTTCCTGAGTGAAACCAAATTTCTTTACCAAACTCAAGGAAGCCATATTGTCTTTACCAATCAGTGCTTCAACCCGATGCAGGTTCATTGGTCCAAAACCATAATCTAATATGGCTTTGGCAGCTTCACTCATGATTCCTTTTTGTTTGTAAGCATCGTCAAATAAACCGTATCCGATTTCTGCCCGATTATGATCTAAATACCATGTATGAAAACCACACCAGCCGATAATTTTGGTAGTGTTTTTGTCTAAAATCAGGAAATAACAAAATGATTTATTGAAGGTAGCCAGTCCTTTTCGGTGCTTTTCTTTTTCTTTTGCCAACGCTGCTTCATCGGCGGTTCCTAAGAAAGTCATTAGCTCTGCATCCGAATAATGAAGGTAGATATAATCAAAGATTTCCGGAGTTAGTTTTCGCAATAAAAGCCTTGCTGTGCTAAGTGTTTCAAAAGGTGACATGATAGTAAATGACTTTGGTTTAAAATTATTCTAATACTTTCTTTTTCTGTTGTTCAAATTCTTCTTCGGTCAGGAGTCCTTTAGCTTTTAGATCGCCCAGTTTTTCTATTTGGTTGATGACATGGCTTACCTCTTTTGTCTGTTGTAAATCGGTAGCTGTCAAATCGCCCAGTTTGTTGATGTTGGCTTTTAGTTTTTCCAGCTCAGCTTCTTTCTTGATTTGATTTTTGGTTTTAGCCGAAACCATTCTGAAGCCGGCGATGAAAAAGACTAATCCAATCACTGCGGAAGCTGCGCCAAAAGAACGTTGGTCGTTATTGTCATCTCGGTATCGGGCAGTGAGTTCATTTTGTTCCTGTCCGTCGAGTGTTTTGTTTCTGGATTCGGCGTCAATAAGACAAGCCATTCCAATGATTAACGACAAGAGTCCGATAAATAAAATTACAATGCCTAAAAACTTTTTCATATTAAATCATTTGTATTACTCGATATAAGGCTAAGATACTATTATTTCTTTTGTTGAAAACGATATTTATTAATGTAAACTGACTACTTTTTTAATTTTCCAGGCGTTGTTTTTCTTTTCCCAAACTATCATAAAGCGCCCTGTTTTTATAGGCTCGTCGGGCGGATTGGTATTGTTTTTAAAATAGTGCAATCCTATTTCAATTGCTCCAAAATCCTTGATGGGATATACTTCGACGCTGCCTTTTACCAAGGTGCGGGTGACTTTACCGCAAATGTATTTTTTAGTACTTTCGATGATGGCTGTTTTAGAGGTCATCAAGCCGCCTTGGTCGTGATAGAATTCAATGCCTTCATCATAATAATTGCCATATTTTTCTAAATTAACCTCACAAGTATTGTAATAGCCAAAGAAGAGGCTGTCTTGTTTTAGGATTTCGTTGTATAGTTCGGGATTGTCAGGATGGTACTTTTTGGTGTACTCCAAGGTTTCGTTTTTAGCCGTACCGCAGGAAAGGAGCAAGCCGGCAACTGTTAGCAGCAGTATTGTTTTTTTTAAACACATAAATTTGATTTTTTGATTGACAGGTAAATATACTTATTTTTTGATTTATGCACTTAGGAAAGCGGTCCTTCCTATAACTATAATTTTAACTAAATAGGTATAGATAAAAAGTATACTATTTAAGTAAAAAACATTCATATAGTTGTAGTTTTGCATCTCTGTTTTTTTTAGAAATTATATCCATGAAAATATTATACGCTTATATTAAAGAACATAAATCGCTGTTGTTTTTGGCGCTGTTTTTAGCCGCTATTAATCAATGCTTTTCGCTCAGTGATTCTATCATTATCGGAAAATTATTAAACCAATGTGGGGTTGGGGTTGCCCATTTTAATCACGATTATGCTGCTTTTACCAAAGCCGTTTTGGGCTGGTTGGCCTTGTCTTTGGGAGCTGCTATGATGTCGAGGATTGCCAAAAACTTCCAAGACTACTTTACCAATATTATCATTCAGCGCACCGGTGCCCGTATGTATACGGATGGCATTCAGAAAGCATTGCAATTGCCGTATCAGGATTTTGAAGACCAGCGCAGTGGTGAAACGTTGGGCAAACTGCAAAAAGTAAAAATTGATTGCGAAAAGTTTATTACGCTTTCGATTTCAATGGTTTTTCAAACGCTAATCGGAATCACCTTTGTGGTGGTTTATGCTATTAATATTCATTGGCTGTTGGGACCAATCTTTTTAGCCACGGTACCGGTCATTGCTTTTATCAGTTCGTTTTTGGGCAAGAAAATCAAAAAGGTTTCTCGCGAAATACTGGGAGAAACTACCGCCTTAGCCGGAGCTACTACAGAATCGTTACGCAATATCGAATTGGTAAAAAGCTTGGGCTTGACCGAACAGGAAGTCAACCGGTTAAACAGCACCACCATCAAAATCTTAGGATTAGAATTGAAGAAAGTACGCTTTATTCGTTCGCTTAGTTTTGTGCAGGGCACTACCGTACATTTCATGCGAACCAGTTTGGTCTTTGCACTTTACATGTTCATTTTTAATGGCATTATCAAACCGGGTGATTTAATTACGCTGATGTTTTTCTCGTTCTTTTTGTTTAATCCGTTGCAGGAATTGGGGAATGTGATTGCTACCTATAACGAAACCAAAGCTTCAATGGATAATTTTGCCGGTTTAATGAATGCCAAAAGCGAAGAGAAACCCTTGCATCCGCAAACCATTGGGCCCATTCATAACTTGAAGTTTTCGCAAATTTCGTTTAAACACCAAACCGCCAGTTCTTATGCGGTAAAGAATATTTCATTTGAAGCCTCAGCCGGTGAAACCATTGCCTTTGTCGGCCCATCAGGAAGTGGTAAAACGACTTTGGTAAAAATGTTAGTGGGCTTGTATACCCCGGAGGAAGGGAACATTTTTTATAACGAAAAGAACGCCAAAGATATCGACCTGACCGAATTAAGACAGCAGTTAGGCTTTGTGACTCAGGACGCGCAACTGTTTTCCGGAACCATTAAAGACAACTTGTTGTTTGTAAAACCTTCGGCTACTGATGAGGAATTGTTTGATGTGTTGCAAAAAGCGGCTTGTGGAAATTTATTAGCCCGTGCTGAGAAAGGAATTGACACCACAATAGGCGAGGGCGGTATCAAAGTTTCGGGAGGTGAAAAGCAACGTCTTTCTATTGCCAGAGCCTTATTGCGCAACCCAAGGTTATTGTTGTTTGATGAAGCTACTTCAGCCTTAGATTCGATTACAGAAGAAGAGATTACTAAAACCATCCGAAATATTTCTTCTAAACAAGATCAGATTACGGTTTTGATTGCCCACCGCTTATCGACCATTATGCATGCGGATAAGATATTTGTATTAGAGCAGGGACAAATTATCGAACAAGGGAAACATCAGGATTTGTTAGACGAAAAAGGCTTGTATTATGCTATGTGGCGTCAACAAATTGGAGAGCGTGCCCATCATCAGGAAGCTAATGGTTAAATACAAGAAGCGATTAATAAGCACAAAAAAATAAGGATAAGCCCGGCTACGATTAATTCTAAGTTGGGCTTTTTAGGTTTACTCTTTAAACTTTTGAATTCGTCTGACAAGGTGGTTTGGTTTTCCATTTCTTTTTGTTGGTTTAAATACTCCAGCCAACCTCCGGTTTCAACAATGTGCTTGCCGAATGCGGTTAATTCATACCCAAATTCTTCTTCGGGTGTTGGACGGATGAGTTCTTTTTGCAGCATGATATCGGCCAATATTTTAGCCCCTTGTAGTTTGTTGCCTTGATCGTCTTTAAAGTCATTCAAGGTCATAGAATTGCGCTCTAAAGCCAATAACAGCAACAGGTTTATATCGATTAGTTTGTTAATTTGGTTTATCATATTCCTTAAAAAAACGGGACGGTTACCTTATCGGATAAAACGAAATTTATCTTTGAAATAAAACCCTATAACCGGCAATGGCAGTCTCACACCATTGTTGGCACTTATGATTCCGGCTATCCAAAGAATAACCAATCCCGTGTTGTTAATTATAAGTAGTATGCTAAAGAAGGGGTCTAAGAGTAGAGGCAAGGCCATCAAAATGTTGGTAACAATGACAATAATGTTCAGTCCGAGCGATTGCTCTAAATGAAACTTGGCCAAAGAAGTTTTAGCGCCTTTTTCATATTCAATAAAAGCTATAGACCAGCCTATGATCGTTAAATAGCTTATAACCGATATAGTTTTTTTAGTCATCATTTTTATCTTTTACTTTACTTTTCATTTCCCCTCAAATCCTATTGATTTATACAAATGGGGGCCTTTATTAGTCAATAGGATCCTACGGGGTACAACTTTAACATTATGCCAAACAGAGCAATTATGAGAAACCCTGTTATGGGGCAAATCTAGAGCAATGAAAAAGAGAAATTTGTAGAATTGCTGATGCGCTTTTGTAGAATTGCTTCTACAGAAAAAGCAACCTTTTGGGGTTGCTTCTTGTAGTAATGGGTGTCTTATATTAATTATATAACTGAAAGAAATCAATTAAATCGGCGAGGTTGTTTATCTCCAGCTTTTCAAAGATTCTATTTTTAAACGTACTGACCGTTGTTTTCTTGACCTGCAGCAATTCGGCTATCTCCATGTTACCATAGCCTTTGATTAGCAATCGTGCTACTTCAACTTCTCTGTTGGACAGCAGTTCTAGTGGATTAATGGGTTTTTTGGTGATATAAGAATCTAAAATGCGGTCTTTAATATTTTGGGTGATGTACTTGCCCGATACCATCATGCTTTTTAAGGCCTGCTTCATTTCTTCTTCCGTACTGCCTTTGCTCAAATACCCTGAGGCTCCGGCATTCAGGTAACGAAGGGCATAGATGTCTTCATCATAAGCTGACAGAATCAAAATTTTAACGTCGGGTTGAATTGTTTTGGCTTCAGGAATAATGCTTAAGCTGTTGCCATCCGGAAAGTTTATGTCGAGCACGAGCAAATCAATTTTGGTTTCTCGCAACACTTTCAAGGTTTCTTTAAAGTTGCCTGCTTGGTATATTTTAGCATTAAAAAACAACTCTTTGAGTAGTAAAGATACGCCTTGTCTGACCACACTGTGATCGTCGGCAATCAGAAAGGTAAAATTAGAGGAGGGCTTCATTTGTGGCGGGGATTTTACAAGTACCGGATTAGCAATTAAATTTAAACAATTCCTGTTTATACTTTACTTAAGATTAAATTAAAAACAACTTTTGTTCCTTGATTTTCTTCACTCTCTACCTGAATGGTTCCTTCAAAGAGTTCGACGATTTCTTTGCAGAGGTTTAATCCTAAACCTACGCCCAAGTCGTTTACTTTTCCGGAAACTGTGCCTTGGTAATAAGCATCAAAGATATGGGCTAAATCATTTTCGGAAATGCCACTGCCGTTGTCTTCAATTTTCACCTGTAGGTTGAGTTCAAAATCAGACAAGTCTTCCTGAGTTAGGGTAACCGTGATTCGTCCGTTTTCGGTGAATTTATTGGCATTGCCAATGATATTGTAAAACAGTTGGTGAATTTTGGCTGCATCAGAGCAGACTTCATAATCAGTCTCTATTGTGGAATGGAGCACCACTTTGTTGCCATGGCTTTCGGCCAGCGAGGTCATCGACACTATGATTTGGTTTAGCTCATTCTTTAATTGGAAATTTTTAGTGCGCAAAGCCAATTTATGGTTTTCATCTTTTGAATACTCTACTATTTGATTAGACAACAGTAACAAGGAATTGGTGGTGAATTGTATCGATTTGAAAGTGTCTTTTACGGCCATATCCTTAACGGTTGCGCTTATTTTTTGGCTGTAAATGGCTATGATATTTAACGGCGAACGAATCTCATGGCTAATCATTCCGATGATTCTGTTTTTAAAATTCAGGCTTTGGCGGATGCTGTTTTGCGCAGCGGTTAATCGTTTCTCGTATTCAAACGCCAAACGGGTAAAGCCAAACAAGATAAGCGATACGATAAACATTAAAAAGATGACAGCGGCTATGCCATAACTGCGAATGCCTTTGTTGGTTTCGTAGCGGTCTTGTAAATTTTGCTGACTGTCGGCCTTAAAAGTATTGCCGGCTTCAGTGTAAGCGGGGAGGACGTTGTGGCATTGTAACAGCAATTCGTTGTTGAATTTAATCAAGTCTAAATCTTTGTGGCGTAACTTTAAGAATGAGGTTTTTAGTTTTTTGAACTCCAGAGTATAGTATTTATTGGTGTTTAAAAGTACCTTTTTCAGCAATTCTTCAATCGTGGTTGTGATGACCTTGTCTTTGTATTTCATGGTCACCACGGTGTTCAGTTGCTCTTTCTGAATTTGTACCTTCCCTTTAAATGCCGCAATCAATCGGGACATTAATCCTTTTCGGGATACATGGTCTACTTTGATGAACGTATTGGTTTTGATACTGTCTAAAACCTTGTTATAGCTTAATTCCTTTAATTCAAAAGGCGCAACCCCTCCAATGGTTTTACTGAAAAGTTGTCGGTCGATGACCGCATCTACGGCCGATTTCAGTACTAAGACATCAGCAGCTGCTTTGTGTTCTTTTGAGAGGATTTTGTTGAACGTAACGTTGTCTTTGGTGGTCAGTTTCAGACTGTCGAGCAAAACGCTCGTTTCTTTCAGTGCTACCATGTAATGGCTCAAGGCGGCCGTGTCTTTGGTATTGATATACTGATTGAAATAGCCTTGCGACTCGGTTAGGGCGTTGTTGATACGACCGGTAAAATTACTCACGTTATTGGCCGTAGCTACCTCGGTAAACGCTTTTGAAATTTTAGCTTCATTAGCGGTTTCATTGTACCAAATCACTATTGCTATCAGTTGCAAAAAGACTATGCACGCCAATAAGGTATAGTGCACAATTTTTCGGTCCTGAAATTTTAATTTTTTAAAATATACAGAATTCAATATAGATTTTTTTACTATTTGATTACTGTAGGTTTAGACAATTGTTAAAGAGCCGGGGCGGCAAAATTAATTTTTTAATTTAATTTATGACAAAAATAAACCACCAAACCCTATCTGTATGTAATACATTTTAAAAATCGGTGTAGAATATGTTCTACAATTTGGCGCTGCAAGCTAGGGTTTAAAAAGAAGGAGAGCGATTAATTTATGGTTTAGCTTCATAGCGCTCTCTATTTCGTTGTTGCGATATAATAACAGCCCAAAAGGGTGTTGTTTGTTTTTGGATAGCAGCAGCAGTAATGTCTAAGGCTTTAGGATTACGAACTACTTGGTACCAAGGCTTTGGTGCTCCAAAATCATAGTGACCAAAAACAATGACCGGCGTTCCTTTGACCAATACGTTTTGTTCATCCTTTAGCACCCATTGGTCGGCCCAATTGTATAAATACTTGGCATCACTTTCCTGAAGGCGCAGGCAGGAATGGGAGGCAGGATAACCCGGCAATTCATATTGGTGCCAGCCGACTCCGAGTTTGTTGGCGATGTTAAAGTTCCAGCGCAAATCCCATTCGTCGTTAAAGGTGCTGGTGGTTTTTTCGGCTTTCCAGTTGGTGAAGAATAAGCCGGTTGGCGTTTGGTCACTTTTTCGTCCCATGTTGGTGGGGCCGGTGCGCACTAATTCACCGTATTCATAGGCACCAAACGTTTGGGTGGCATAGGAAAAGAAAATGATTTTAGGCACTTCACTTAACGAAGGCAGCTGCAGCGGGAAGGGTAAATAGTAAGCAATGTCACCTGTCATGTCACTGGCTACCATAATCGAATCCATTTTGACGATATTCTTTTTATCAGTTCGGTTTAAGGCTAGTGCTATTTTGATTTGAGCACTGTCAGTTGTAGCGGCCAACCAATCTTTGGTTTTTTCGAAATGATAGGTGACGGTAGTTTTTGGCTTTTGCCGAATGGGTGCTGTTCTTTTGCTGCCGACTTTGGTTTCATGCCAGCAGGAAAACGATATTAGCAATACGCTTAGTATAAAAAGATATTTTTTCATATAGGTAAATTTCTTCATTCTAAACGAGGGACGTGTTACATAATTACCGGGAATTGTTATGTTTTTTGGCTTATTTTCTTGGTGAGAAGTATCGAATGAGTAGGGTTCCCAATCCGCGGTATGGAGTTTTTATTCCGCTTTTTTAACATTTCTGTTTCAACTAGTGCTCAAAAATAAAGTTTGACACACTTTCTGTGTCACATTTTGTTTTTTCGACTAGTTTGCAACACTTATCAACATACTTGACTATAAAAAAAGCACACTGGTTAGTGTGCATGTGTGTTTTGGAGCACGGATTGCAAATCCGCGCTATGGGGTATTGGAGGTTAGCTAAGGTTTTTTTTCAACAGTTCTAAATCTTCTTCGGAAATATTTTTAAGATATAATGTAAAAGCTGAACCGATAAAAGTTTTGTTTTTAAAATGAATTTTTGCCTCAGTTTCCCTTGGTTCGAATTGGGTTACTGTGAATGAACAAAAATAAGAATAATAGTTATGTTCGTTTTTCTTCAACACTAATGGTATAGTGTAGCAATCAGCCGGGAATGAATACCTAAACTTCAAGAAAACTTCACCGGCATTAAAATAAAATTTACAATAATCGTATTCACTTCCAAAATTTACCGCAACATTGACCGCCACCATTGAACCTATTCTAATGTCAGCGGTTTGAACGGTATTATTGTCGAGTTTTGAATTTATAATTTTTTGGTCTTTTTTGACTTTTAGGTATTCACGGATAAGTAAATACAACAGTATACCGCCAAAAATAATGCTTGATATGGTTCCTAATAGCTCCAATGGGGTCTGTTTATAGGGTTAAAGTTGCTGCTAATATGTCGTGGGTTTGAAATCTGTGGTATGGGGGGTAAGAATTTAATATAGATACTTTATCTCTTTCTTCAAGTTACTTCTATTTAATTTAAATTTTGTTGGATTAAAGTTTTCAATTATTGGTAACCTCAAATTTTCACTATGAAATATTAACTCTTTACCATCTCTCGATTCAAATGCAGAATGATTGAAAGAATATTTCAATTTAATTTCGTCGTAGTATAAATTTTCAATGTTTATATTGTCATCGTATGAGACAATCCAGTGAATATTGTTGATGGACTTTATTTTATCACTAAGAATCTTATGGTCTTCGTGTTTGAAGTGATTCATATATAATGACTCTGCTTTTAGATAATATGGAGGGTCGAAATAGAAGATTGAACTAGATTTTTCCGTTTCTTTATCATTAATAATAGTATCAATTAATTCTAAAGCATCGTAATTATATAAATTTATTTTACTGCTGTATTTTGAAATTAATTCTATTTTATTTATCAACTCTTTTTTATTAAACCGACAATCCATTTTGAAGTTCCCTTCTTGATTTAATCCACCAATAACTCCTGCTTTAATTATACCTGAGCGATTCGTCCTGTTTAAATAAAATGTTGAGAAGCCTAATTCTAAGGTGTTGGATGTGTTTTTATTTTTTTGAATTTCTCTTTGTTTATGCCAATTCTCAATACTTATTTCTGTATTCCTAATTAATTCACAAAACTCATCACAATTGTTTAAAATCGAATACCAAAAAGCATGTATTGATTTATCTTTATCATTTATTGTAATTCTACTTACATAGCCTTCAATTAATAAGAATAAGGCAACAGAAGCTCCACCTGCAAAAGGTTCAATGTAATGATTGTCAATTTTATTGTCTAAACAAACTTTTGCTAAAAAAGGGGCTAATTTATTTTTCCCACCGGGATATCTTAAAGGTGAATAAAACATAATATTAAAGTTTGGTTAAATCGAGCGAATTTAATAAATCAGTTTCATCTTGCAACATAAACTCAATCAATTCCAATAAATTATGACTTATGTTGTCTCCATTTGCGGGCACCCCATTTACTTTATAGTTGTGAATGAGTTGATGTAAGGTCATCAAGTTAAATGAATTAAATGAATTCTTGTCGACATTTGCTTTTATTATTTCTGTAAATTTTGTTTTCATCAAATCAAAATTTGCGTATTTGTTTGGAGGATAAACATTTTGAAAATGAATTGATTTGTTCATCGTTGTCTTTCCATTGTATTTGGTTTGTTCGACAACATACTTTAAAACACATTCAAAAGTAACTCTAGCCATTGCAATCTTCGAGTTAGGACAAGTCATAGGGTCTAATTTAAAATACTCAACAACTCTTCCTTTTAAACCTGGTGGAAGTGCTTTTCTTTTCAAAATGGGATACTTTTTTGTACTTCCATTTCCTGAATTAGAACTTTGACTTCCTCCAGAACTTGAACTCCCGCTATTAGGATTATTAGTTGAAGAAGAATCTGCAGTACCAGAATTAGATGTTCCAGATGTTTGTCCATTATTATTTGTTGAACTTCCAACTGTTGCTTTTGCAAAATAGTCAAAGCCATAAATTTTCAATCTCTTAAAAAATGCTTCTTTCTCGAGATCAACGGTGTCGGTTTTTATTTCATAATTTACATCATCTTTTAGACAATGAATTAATGCGGAAACATATTTATTAAATTTTGTAGTATCATCAATAACAATCTCATAATTTGGATTGCTTTTAAAATGATAACCACATTTTTGAGTATACTTTATATTAAATAATCTTTCAAAGATTATAGCTCTTCCTCCAGTTCGTCCCCTTCCTCTAGTCAAAAGATTTTTAAAATCATCTCCTCCTATTTTAACAGCCTCATAATAAAAACTAGCCAGTTTGATTAATTGAGCTGGTGAAGAATCAATTTCTTTCATTGAACTTACTGTATTTCCAATCTTGAATAGTCTATAGACTTCTAAGGCCTTAGCGATTCTTTCCCAACTTCTGAAAAGGCTATTGGCGTGTTCTTGAAAGATTCGTTCATTAACATCTTCTTCATTTTTATAAATTAAAACTGGTAATTCAGGAATATCTGTTTTAGGTAAATCTATTTCATACTTACCAGGTAATTGAAGAGCTTTAACCGCGGCACATCTTCTATTTCCATCTTTTACAAGGTACTTTCCCTCCTTTTCAATTACCCACAAAGGTCTATCTTGATAATACTCATTAGATTTTACAATAGCTTTTGCAACATCAATCGCAGCCTCATTGTACAATAAATATGTAATTAGCTCTTCTTCATTATTATTACCAGTGTACAATTCCGCAAACCGCGGATTATTTGTATCAAGAACTAGCTCTTTAAGTTTAATTTTGTCTTCTTTTGATTTGTTTTCCATTTATATAACTTATTTTTAAAAAATTCCCACAATAACACAAAATGCCCATATCCAAAAAGCTTTAGACATAGGGGCATCACGATACTTTTCAATAAAACGGAGGTGGTATTTGTTTTTTGAATGAAGCTAAAGTAGGAATTAAATTTGTAAGTCGTTATTTTTTATAACTTATTTTTAATTGAATTGCATAGCACAAGACGAACTAGGAGAGGGGTCAAACTATAGTTTTGGTCGTGCTTTCTTCGGTACTTGTTCGGTAAAAGGACCTTTTTACCGAAGCGTTACCGAACAAGTACCGAACCAATACCGAACAAAACCCCTAAAAAATAGCTCAAAGTGGACATTTGCGGACAAAACCGGACATTTGCGGACATTTGCGGACATTTCGTGTTATTGGGTTGGCACTTCGACAGGCTCAGTGTGACAATTTCTTTCTTATTGTATTTTGTTTTGAGTTGCTATTTTGTCTTTTTAGGGATATACAATCCAAACTGCGATTGTCAGTCTGAGCTTGTCGAAGACCTTTCTTTGTTGGAGGCACTTCGACAGGCTCAGTGTGACATTTTCTTTCTTATTGTATTTTGCTTTGAGTTGTTGTTTTGTCTTTTTTGGGATATACAATTCAAACTGCGATTGTCAGTCTGAGCCTGTCGAAGATCTTTCTTTGTTGGAGGCACTTCGACAGGCTCAGTGTGACATTTTTGTCCTTAATTGTATTTGGTTTTATTAGTTGTTGGCACTTTGATTCCTGCCTGCGCGGGAAAGACAAGTGGAGTAAAACAAAAAGCCCCAATAGTATCGCTACCATCAGGACTTTTCAATCAAACTAAAAAACCAAACTTATTTAATTATGAATTACGAATTATGAATTACGAATTATGAATTACGAATTGGTAACTACTTTTTCGTTTTGATTTCTAAACACTAATTGTCCGTTAAAACTATCTAACAATATGATGCTGTCGGTGGTGATTTTACCGGCTAGTATTTCTTTAGACAATTGGT
The DNA here is from genome assembly GCF_010119235.1 of Flavobacterium phycosphaerae. Classification (NCBI taxonomy): domain Bacteria; kingdom Pseudomonadati; phylum Bacteroidota; class Flavobacteriia; order Flavobacteriales; family Flavobacteriaceae; genus Flavobacterium; species Flavobacterium phycosphaerae. The sequence continues at coordinate 2,635,586 of NZ_JAAATZ010000001.1, forward strand.
TCAAGACCTCGCGTTGGATTACTCGTTTTACCGGGCGGGCTCCAAATTGTGGGTCATAGCCTTTGTCGGCTAAATAGTCAATGGCTTCGGGTGTGGCATCCATAACGATGTTTTGCTGTGCCAGCATTTTGGTAACACTTTGCAATTGCAACCCAACGATTTGCTTGATATTAGCCGAAGTCAATGGCGTGAACATTACTATTTCATCAATACGGTTGATAAATTCAGGGCGAACCGTTTGTTTCAGCAAGCCTAACACTTCGGTTTTGGCGGCTTCGGTTGCGGCTTCTAAACCTCCTTTTAGGTTTTCGAATTTTTCTTGTATGATGGCACTTCCCATATTGGAAGTCATGATAATAATGGTGTTTTTAAAATCGGCCAAACGCCCTTTGTTATCCGTTAGTCTACCTTCGTCTAACACCTGTAATAAGATGTTAAACGTATCAGGGTGTGCTTTTTCAATTTCGTCTAACAAGATTACAGAGTAAGGTTTTCTTCGTACTGCTTCGGTTAGCTGTCCACCTTCGTCATAGCCTACATAGCCCGGAGGGGCACCTACTAATCGACTCACACTATGGCGTTCTTGGTACTCGCTCATATCAATACGCGTCATGGCGTTTTCATCGTCAAAAAGGTATTCGGCCAACGCTTTGGCTAACTCTGTTTTACCCACACCGGTTGTCCCAAGGAACAGGAAGGTACCAATAGGTTTCTTCATATCCTGCAATCCGGCACGACTACGGCGCACGGCATCGCTGACGGCTTCAATAGCTTCTTCTTGTCCGACCACTCGGTGGTGGAGTTCTTCTTCCAAACGCAACAGTTTTTCTCGTTCGCCTTGCAGCATTTTGGTTACCGGCACGCCGGTCCATTTGGCCACCACTTCGGCTATGTCTTCGCGGGTTACTTCTTCTTTAATCAGGGAAGTACCCGATTGGTTTTCTATTAATTGCTGTTGCAACGTATCTAAACGTTCTTGGGCTTCTTTGCTTTTGCCATAGCGGATTTCGGCTACTTTGCCGTAATCCCCATCGCGTTCGGCGCGTTCGGCTTCCAGTTTAAAATCTTCGAGTTCTTGTTTTACCGCTTGTATGCTGTCGACCACCTCTTTCTCTGATTTCCATTTGGTGAAAATTTCGTTGCGTTCTTCTTTGAGGTTGGCTAAGTCCATACCCAAGCCTTTCAGTTTGGTTTCATCATTCTCGCGTTTGATGGCTTCTATCTCAATTTCCAACTGCATAATCTTTCTGTCGAGCACATCCAGTTCTTCGGGTTTGGAGTTGATTTCCATACGCAACTTAGAGGCCGCTTCGTCCATCAAGTCGATAGCTTTATCCGGAAGGAAACGGTTGGTGATATAGCGTTGCGATAACTCCACCGCCGCAATAATCGCATCGTCTTTGATACGCACCTTGTGGTGGGTTTCGTATTTCTCTTTAATACCGCGCAGGATGGAAATGGCGCTTTCGGTATCGGGTTCGTCTACCATTACCTTTTGAAAACGACGCTCTAAGGCTTTGTCTTTTTCGAAGTACTTTTGGTATTCGTCAAGGGTAGTAGCCCCTATAGCTCTTAGTTCGCCACGAGCTAAAGCCGGTTTCAAGATGTTGGCCGCATCCATAGCGCCTTCGCCACCACCGGCACCCACAAGAGTATGAATCTCGTCTATGAATAAGACGATATCACCCTCAGCCGAAGTGACTTCTTTTACTACCGATTTTAATCGTTCTTCAAATTCACCTTTGTATTTGGCTCCGGCAATCAGTGCTCCCATATCGAGCGAATAGACTATTTTGTCTTTTAAGTTTTCGGGAACGTCACCGTCTACGATGCGGTGTGCCAATCCTTCGGCTATAGCGGTTTTACCCACACCCGGTTCACCCACCAACATTGGGTTGTTTTTGGTACGACGCGTTAAGATTTGCAACACACGGCGAATCTCTTCATCGCGACCAATCACCGGATCGAGTTTGCCTGCTTTGGCCAATTCGTTTAAGTTCTTCGCGTATTTGTTGAGCGCATTATAGGTTTCTTCGGCAGAGGCAGAGGTTACTCGTTCCCCTTTACGAATCTCGGCTATAGCGGCTTCCATGCCTTTTTCGGTTACGCCTTGGTCTTTTAAAATTTGGGCTACTTTGCTTTTTGATTTAAGTATGGCCAGCAATAAATGTTCGATAGAAATGTATTCATCGGTCATTTTCTTGGCTATGATTCCGGCTTCGTTTATAGTGCTATTGGCTTCGCGTGAAAGCATGATATCACCGCCTGAAACTTTCGGGAAACTTTGCAAGGTGCTGTCTAGTATTTTTTTGAATAAATCAACATTGACGTTGAGTTTTTTCAGGATAAAAGGCGTTACATTTTCGTCAACTTCCAGTATCCCTTTTACAAGATGTTCGTTTTCGATTTGTTGATGGCCCAGCCCTTGTGCAATGCTTTGTGCTTGCTGGATGGCTTCCTGTGATTTAATGGTTAAATTGTTTATGTTCATAGTTGTTTGTTTTTTTATTGTTGAGACAAGTCGCGACTTGTCTGTACTGTTGTGTAAAAGTTAAAGTCAATTTGTTTCTGTTATAATTTTTTTAGCTTTGAAAACTAGTCGACAAGATGTATTCCAAAACGTTTAATCAGACAAAATGACGTGTTTCGTGCGGTTGTTTGTACTAAATTCAAGTCAAAATGTCCTAAATCACGCCACTATGAACCTATTTAAAAATATATTCGGCAGTTCCGATGAACCAACCAACACCTCTAAAGTAGGATGGAGGCCCTTAACCGATATGGGGCAGCTTAACGAAATCATCAACGAGTCTACCGATAAACCGGTAGCAATCTTTAAGCACAGTACGCGTTGTGGTGTAAGTCGTATGACGTTGAAGCAGTTTGAGAACGAGTACGATATGCACGATAAAATTACGCCTTATTTTTTGGATTTGCTCGAGCACCGTCAATTATCTGATGCTGTGGCCAGTCGTTTCAGCGTAGAGCATGAGTCGCCACAATTGCTGTTAATCCGAAACGGTGAACCTGTTTATATTGCTTCTCACGGCGATATTTATGCGGACGATTTGAAGCGTTATATTTAACAGTTTATTAAGAAAATTGTAACATATTTCTTGTGTATTGGTAGGGTGAGTTTAGTTAGTTTTGTCTTACATATAAACCAAAAACTAAAACTAAATTAAATGTCATCACCCCTTGCTTCTCGGAAGTTTTCTCTTTTCCATGTAGCGCTCAGTTCTATTATTATTTCCTTATTTGTTTCCATTGGAATCTATTGGTGGATCAGCCGAAAAGATTCAGCTACCTTGGCCATTAATTCGGCTAAAAAAACTTGTGAATACAACATCAAAAGAATTACCGGATTAAAATTTGTTAAGCCTATCTTGTGGGTAGACGAAAACTGCGAATCCGATAATTTAGTCAGTACCAAACTTAAGATTACTGAGATTATTGAAAAGTATAAGCAGACCAGTGGTTTGACTACGGCTTCTATTTATCTTCGTGCTAATGGTGAATGGACTGTAGTAAATGAGGAGGATAAGTATGAACCGGGCTCCTTGTTTAAAGTTCCGGTATTGATTACCATTTTAAAGATGGAAGAAGAGCATCCGGGGTTTCTCAACAAATCGATTACCTATGTAAATAAAATAGAGACGGGGAAGAACATTGCCTATACTTCTAAGGTGATACAGTTAGGGCAAACCTATACCGTAAAGGAATTGTTGACTTACATGATAAAATATTCGGACAATGCCGCTACTATATTGTTAGAAAATAATATGGATAACAAAGTGTTGCAGAAACTGTTTGCGGATGTTGGAGTAGAAGTGCCTAATTTATATGCGGATAAGTATCATTTTACCGTTAGAGATTACTCGCTTTTCATGCGAATTATATTCAATGCCGGATATTTAACGATTAAAAACTCTGAATATGCCGCTGAGCTATTGAGTGAGTGTGATTTTAAGGATGGCATTATGAAAGGCATACCGGCCAATACCAAGATTGCTCATAAGTTTGGTGAATCGGGCAATCCGATTGAAAAGCAGTTGCATGAATCGGCGGTGATATATTTAGACAATGGTGCAGGGTATCTGCTCACGGTAATGACCAAAGGAAAAGATTTGAAAAAGCTTTCTGAATTGATAGGCGAGATTTCAAGAACGGTTTATGAAGATGTAAAGAATCAATCAAAATAAAAGAAAAACCCGAAGACTATCTTCGGGTTTTTTTATGGATAAAACAGTTGTTTTGGGATTATCTTCTGAATTTATTTTGAGAAATAATGTCTTTCAGTTTGTTTTTTAAATCATTTCCGGCATCATAAATCATCTGCTCATTGCTTGGAAATGGTATTGCTTTTCTATCAAAATTAGGATAGTAAGTATCTTCACAAGCACGTTTGTCGCCTTTGTAGCTGGCATATATGTTAGAGAATATGAACTCGCTAGCTACCGGAAAGGTTTCGATTAGTTGGCTGTTCTTAAGATTAACATAATCCACTTTAGCCGTTACTTGGCAGGACTTGATTTGTGAAAATTCATAAATACTGATGCGGATGGTTTTCATGTTGTCGACTTTGATGGGGTTACCCAAACTGTCTTTTACGGTATTGCCTTTAGAATCCACAAGGTTTTTCACGCCATCTTTGATTTGCTTTTCTTTTTCGAATTGTTTTTCTTTTTGTTGCTCCGGAGAGATTTGAATGTTGCGGAAATTCAGGATTAAACCGTAATCGTAGTCAATTCCTTTAACGCGCTTGCTGTGGTAAACGGTCCATTTATCGTTCAAGCCATAAGTGCTGAAATCAAGCAAATCATTCTCTAAACGAACCGGAATAACCATATTCGTTTCGTTTTTAGTAGATACATTTACATAGTCGGTGCCTTTAGTTTTGGCCTCTTCTATAAGTTTGTCGGTGTCTTTAAAGCCGGGATTGATGCTTTCTAAATACATCAAATCGTCATAAGCCCGACGGATGGTCATTTTGTCTTTGGTAACCAATAATGCTTTGGAGTTGTCGTATAAATACTTTGACAGGGCATTTTTGCTGCTTACGATCTGATCGGAATAATCTTCAAAAGCAAACTTTGCTTCACGACCTTCCTTCAATAATTGTAACGGTAACAAAGGACGAATCTGTTCCTGACGGTAGTTGAGTTGGATATAGGTATTGTATATTTTCTCCAAATTCCTTGGATTGGTGTCTTTAAACCAGCTTTCGATATCGCGGGTATCGCGTTCTTTGGCTTTGGCAAAAGCTTCTTCGAGCAGGTAAACATAGTCTTGTTTGCCTTTGGCGTTTTTGTTGCCTTGCAGCCCTTCTACCGAGTTACGGATGGCGGCATCATAATCGCCGGAAGTTACTAATTCACGGGTTTGCTTAATACCGCAGGCAGAAAGGATAAGGAATACTGATAAGAGTGAAGTAATTTTTTTCATGGAGTTGATTTTAAACAAATGTAAAAAAAATCAATCTAAATAGTTCTTCAAATCCTCATAGGTTTTGATTTTGGTACTCACTTTTTCTTTATGCAACACACTTTCAATTTGTTCCGGTATCGGCAATTTTAAATTCAGTAAGGGTTCAACAATATCAAGGAATTTTATAGGATGCGCCGTTTCTAAGAATACGCCAACACTGTTGGATTGCTTTTGCATTTCTTTTTTCAGTCCCAAATAACCAACGGCTCCATGAGGTTCGGCTATGTATTGCGTGCGTTTGAAAATATCCTGCATAGCGGCTTCTGTTTCGGCATCAGTAAAGCTGTAGGAAGAAAAGTCTTTTTCAAATTGCTTTAAATCATTGTGATATAATTCCTGTATGCGGATAAAGTTGCTTGGATTCCCTACATCCATAGCGTTGGAAATAGTGGCTACAGAGGGTTTGGGTTCGTATTGTCCTTTTGCTAAAAACCTAGGCACGGTATCATTAGCATTGGTAGAAGCTACAAAGTGGGCGATAGGCAGGCCTAATCGTTTCGCCATAATGCCGGCACAAATGTTCCCGAAATTACCACTCGGGCACGAAAGAATCAAAGGCTTTTGGTATTTCTTTAATTGTTGGTACGCAAAGAAAATATAAAACATTTGCGGCAACCATCGGGCAATGTTAATCGAATTGGCCGAAGTGAGGTTCTTGTGTTTCAGACTCTCGTCTAAGAAGGCTCTTTTGACCATATCCTGACAATCATCAAATACGCCGTCTACTTCTAATGCTTTTATGTTTTGTCCTAACGTAGTTAGTTGACGTTCTTGTATTTCACTAACTTTACCTGAAGGATATAATATTATAACTTCAACGCCTTTTACACCCAAAAATCCGCTGGCTACAGCACCGCCGGTATCGCCTGAAGTGGCTACTAAAACCGTAACTTTCTTATCATCATGACGGTTGAAATAGCCTAAGCATCTCGACATGAATCGGGCACCCACATCTTTGAAAGCCATGGTTGGTCCGTGAAATAATTCTAAGGAATAGACGTTGTCTTCTACCGGCACGCAAGGAAAATCAAAGCATAGGGTTTCCGCTATGATGCGTTTCAATTCGGCTTCAGGAATTTCATCACCTACAAACTGTTTGATGGCTTCAAAAGCGATTGCTTCGTGTGAAAGGTTTTCAATGTTATCAAAGAAAGAAGACGGAAGAGGTGTAATGCTTTCCGGGAAATATAACCCTCTGTCAGGTGCTAAGCCCAAGACAACGGCTTCCTGAAAACTTACTTTGGGAGAGATATGGTTTAAGCTGTAATAGTTCATAATTATATTGTTTTTACACCTTGGTCGTTAACTTTTGAAACATGCATGTCAAAGGGGATTCCGGTTTCGAGATAACTACTGCTCATGGCATAGGCTACTTTTTCGGCTGAAGCTTGTCCTTTGCATAAAGCAAATACAGAAGGTCCGGCACCCGATATCCCGGCCCCTAAGGCACCACTGTCTAAGGCACTGTTTTTAACCAAATCAAAACTGGGAATCAATTGCTTGCGTAAAGGTTCAATAATCACATCCTGTAATGATCTTCCAATGAGTTCGTAATCTTTTGTATATAACCCGGATACCAGCCCGCCTAGGTTTCCCCATTGTGTTATAGCTTCTTTTAGGGCTATAGTGGGAGAAAGCACTGCTCTTGAATCCGATGTTTTTACTTCAATATGCGGATGTAAGACTACAGCGTAGATTTCACTTGGACTGTCAATCCTTATGACGTCTAAAGGATTATAACCGCGAACTAATGTAAAGCCTCCTAAAAGACAAGGGGCTACATTATCGGCATGTTCAGAACCACTGGCAATAACTTCGCCTTTCATGGCAAAATCTACCAATTGGTGTTTTGTATAAGGTCGGCCCAGTAATTCGTTAATTCCGTATACCGCCCCGGCTGCACTGGCAGAAGAACTCCCGATACCGCTGCCGGCTTTTATTTTTTTATGGATTTCAATTTCAAAACCAAAATCAGGGTTCGCTGCATTGACAATAGCCAATCCGGCAACACCCGCTACGTTTTTCTCGGTTTCCATGGGTAAATCGGCACCGGTTATTTTAGTAATTTTAATTCCTTTTTCTGTCACTTTGCGAATTACCATTTCATCACCAATGGTCTCGAGACATAGGCCCATGACGTCAAATCCGCAATTGAGATTAGCGATAGTGGCCGGGCAGAATATTTTGATTTCGTGCATTTTTATTTTGGTTTTTGCAGCACCGTAACCTTGCTAAGGCGCCACACTATAGTTATACATTCCCAATTCGGATTACATCAGCAAAGATACCCGAAGCAGTAACCGCAGCACCGGCACCGGCACCTTTAATCAATAACGGTTGGTCAACATAGCGGTCGGTATAGAACTGAACGATATTGTCTTTTCCTTCCAGATTGTAAAACGGACTGTCAGCCGGGATGAATTGCAAACCAACGCTGGCTTTGCCGTTCTCGAAGGAAGCTACGAATTTTAAGCGGCTGTTTTTAGCTTTGGCTTCTGCCAGTAAATCATCAAAATGAGCGGCATGTTTGATTAATGATTTAAAGAAGTCTTCATTGTTGGTGGTCTCCATGCACTCTTTGGGTAGGAACGAATTGTTTACAATATCTTCCATTTCCATTTCGTAACCGCTTTCGCGAATCAGGATTAATATCTTTCGGGCTACATCAACTCCGCTTAAATCAATTTTCGGGTCGGGTTCTGTAAATCCTTGAACACCTGCTTCTTTAACTACATCGTGAAAGCTGTAGGTTTCGCTGAAATTGTTAAAGATAAAATTCAAACTTCCTGACAATACAGCATTGATTCGGTTGATTTTATCTCCGGAAGCAATAAGGTGTTTTAGCGTATCGATGATAGGCAATCCGGCTCCGACATTGGTTTCAAACAAGAACGGTGCATTGTATTTTCGGGAAAGGGTTTTAAGGTTTTTATAGTTGTCGTATTGCGACGAACAGGCAATTTTGTTACAAGTTACCACGGCTACGTTTTGTGACAAGAACTGATCGTAAATTCCGGCAATATCATAGTTGGCGGTAATGTCTACAAAGATGCTGTTGCGCAGGTTTAAGTCGATTACCTTTTTGATAAACCCTTTTACATTGGCTGTTTCTCCTTGGTCTACTTTAGTTTTCCAATCGTTTAAGCTGATTCCGTCTTCATCAAATACCATTTTACGCGAGTTGGCCATAGCGATAACGCGCAAGTTGATTTTGAGGTGTTCTTTTAAGAATTTCTTTTGTTGGTGGATTTGATCAATGAATTTTTCACCCACATTACCAACCCCCATTACAAATAGATTTAACTGTTTGGTATTGTCTTCAAAGAAGCGCTCATGTAGCGTATTCAGGGCTTTCTTAACGTCTTTTTCATTAATGACTACGGATATGTTTCTTTCCGAGGCTCCCTGTGCAATGGCGCGAATGTTAACGTTGTTTTTACCCAGAGTGCTGAACATTTTTCCACTGATGCCCTGATGGTTTTTCATGCTTTCGCCTACCAAAGCTACTATGCACAAGTCTTTTTCAACGATACACGGGTCGATTTTGCTTTGGGCTATCTCCAGTTCAAAGGTTTTGTCAATAGCACTTTTCGCTTTATCGGCATCGGCATTTAAAATTCCAATACAAATGGAGTGTTCCGAAGAGGCTTGTGTAATGAAGATTACGTTTATGTTTTCCTGCGAAAGCACTTCAAACAAACGCTTTGAGGAACCCGCCACGCCAATCATACCTGAGCCTTCTAAGGTTAGTAAAGCAATATTATCAATATGCGAGATTCCTTTAATTGGGTTGCTGCCTTCGGTTGGATGATCAGAAATCAACGTTCCGTAGGCTTCCGGCTCAAAGGTGTTTTTAATAAAAATAGGAATGCTGTCTTTCAATACCGGCTGTATTGTTGGCGGATATAACACTTTGGCACCAAAATGAGACAGCTCCATGGCTTCCTGATAGGATATGGTTTCTATGGGTTGGGCCTGCTTTACAATTCTCGGATTAGCCGTAAACATGCCGTTCACATCGGTCCAAATTTCAAGTATCTCGGCTTTGACTGCTGCGGCCAATATGGCTGCGGTGTAATCAGAACCCCCACGACCTAAAGTGGTCGTATTGCCATCCAAGGAAGAGGCAATGAATCCGGGAAATAAAACGACTTGATTGGTGTTGCTTTTGAAATAATCAGCAATCAGTTTGTTGGTTACGGCAAAGTCAACACTGGCTTTACCAAAGTTAGAATTGGTTTTAATCACTTCGCGACTGTCTTTAAAAGTAGCGCTGCTGACTTTCTGCTTCAAAGCCAAAGCAATGATTTGTGAAGAAAGCAATTCGCCAAAACCTGCCACCGTATCAGCGGTTCGGTTGGATAATTCACCCAAAAGGTAACAACCGTCTAACAAGGTTTTTAACAAATTGATGTCGCCGTTGATGGTATTGATGATGTCGCTTTGTTCGCTTAGCGGAATTAATTCGTCAATGGCCTCTTTATGTTTTTTGTCTATTTGACTGATGATTTCTTTGTAATTCTTGTCTTTAGCTGCCGCGGTTTTACCGGCAAGGATAAGCAAATCGGTTACACCACTGAAGGCAGAAACGACTACTGCCAGTTTGTGTTTTTTGCTTTTATGGGTAACGATTTCAATGGTTTTTGAAATATTGGTGGCATTGGCTACGGAGGTTCCGCCAAATTTTAATACAATCATTGTTTTATTTTTTTATGGGAGATAAAGTCATTGTTATTTTGTCTTTCGTCATAGAAAGTACCTGAAGCGGATTATATGTAATGATTATACCCCAAACGGGGTGGTAGTTGTTGATGTCGTAGTAACCGCAGTGGCAACCAAAGAATTGGTTGGAGTAGTGGCTTTAGTTGTTAAAATTTTACGCATCATGGTTTTCAAATTTATAACTTTTTGAGAATTAAAAAAGAAATTAAGTAATTTTTGAGGATATCGCAATTTTATGGAATTCAAAATTTAATTTTAAAGGCATCATTAGTATTAGTCTGTTTTTTTTAATGATTCGGCAATAAAATAGTAGCCGAATTTATTGTTTTTTACCAATTGTTTACGGAATTTTGGGCCTTTAATCCCAACCAAAAATGGAAAATTCGCATTATATCAGTACGGAAGTATTGACTTTAGAGACCTTACAGGAAATCATTGCCCAACATAAAACACTGTCGTTATCCGAAGAAGCCCAGTTAAACATACAGAAATGCCGTGAGTACCTGGATAAAAAAATGGCTTCTAATGAGGCACCGATTTATGGCATCAATACCGGTTTTGGTTCTTTGTGTAATGTGAAAATATCCAACGATAACCTTTCGCAACTTCAGGAAAACTTGGTAAAATCGCATGCTTGCGGTACCGGAGAAGAAGTGCCGGCTGAGATTGTAAAAATCATGTTGTTGCTTAAAATTCAGTCGTTGAGCTATGGTCATTCGGGTGTGCAACTGCAAACGGTGGAACGCTTGGTTGACTTTTATAACAATGATATTCTCCCTGTAATATATACTCAAGGTTCGTTGGGTGCCAGTGGCGATTTAGCTCCGTTAGCGCATTTATCCTTACCCTTGTTAGGCGAAGGCGAAGTGTACCATGATGGTTTCCGTCAACCGGCCCATAAGGTATTGGAAAAAATGGGATGGCAACCTATAGTGTTACAATCTAAAGAAGGTTTGGCGCTGTTAAACGGAACGCAATTTATGAGCGCTTATGGGTGCTATGTGTTGCTGAAAGCCATGAAATATTCCTATTTGGCAGATGTTATATCGGCTATTTCGTTGGAAGGCTTTGACGGTCGCATCGAACCGTTTAATGAATTGATTCATTATGTACGTCCGCACAAAGGACAGATTGTGACAGCAAAACGCATGACCGACTTGTTGGAAAACAGTCAAATTATAGCACAATCCAAAGCCCATGTGCAAGACCCTTATTCTTTCCGTTGTATTCCGCAAGTGCATGGCGCTTCAAAAGATACTATTGATTACGTGAAGAAAGTTTTCAAAACCGAAATCAACTCGGTTACCGATAACCCTAATATCTTTATTGAGGAAGACATCATTGTTTCGGGAGGAAATTTCCACGGGCAGCCTTTAGCGTTGGCCTTAGACTTTTTAGGGATTGCTTTGGCCGAATTGGGCAGCATTTCCGAAAGAAGAACCTACCAATTGATTTCGGGTTTAAGAGGCTTACCGGCTTTCTTGGTCGACAATCCGGGGTTGAACTCAGGGTTTATGATTCCGCAATATACCGCCGCCAGCATTGCCAGTCAGAACAAACAATTGGCTACTCCGGCCAGTGTTGACAGCATAGTATCTTCGAACGGGCAAGAAGATCATGTGAGTATGGGAGCGAATGCCGCTACTAAAACACTTCGCATCATGGAAAACGTTGAACGTATTTTAGCCATAGAGTTGATGAATGCTTCTCAGGCTATCTCGTTCAGAGCCCCATTACAATCCAGTCCTTTTATTGAGATGTTCTTAAAATCGTACCGCGAAGAAGTACCGTTGGTAAAAGAAGACCGTATCTTACATTACGATATTCAGAACTCGGTAGCCTTTTTAAACAGCTTTATGATTGATTTGGAGGAGTAGGGATGTTGGCCTTTCCGGTTTAATTTCTTTGGATTTCCCGAGGCTTATTTAGCCCAAAACATACTTAGTTGTACCCTTATGTTGTTGTAACTACCAAAAAGGTAACGCCAATATTTGGAAATTATGCATTACTATTTTAAAAAGTAGGCTGCATGGAGTAAATGACTATGCTGTATTCAGTAAATGACATTGTACCCATGAAGAATACTGAATAATGCCTAATTATTTTGTTTAGGCCTTATAGTTTTACAAAATAAGCCTTATACTTTTTGAAAATACCGATGATACTAAGTTGACTTAGCTTTTATTGCAAAAAATGGAGCAGTTGATTCAGAAAAGCAAACTCAGCAATCCCAATAAAGCCGGAACTGCCTGTACAAAGAAAATTCGTTTAGAAGCGGTAAGTGCACCATAGATTCCGGCCACTAAGACACAAGCTAAAAAAAACAAGGCTACGTTTTTACTCCAATCCACATTGGTTATTAGTAATGACCAAATCAGTCCGGCAGCCAAGAAACCGTTATACAATCCTTGATTAGCAGCCATGACTTTGGTTTTTTCAAATTGGTCGGGCGGAATGGTTTTGAAGACTTTGCGTCCGCGAGTTGTCCAAGCGAACATTTCTAACCAAAGAATATAAAGATGAAGTACCGCAATGAATCCGATCAATAGTTGGGAGAGGAGGTTCATGATTAGTCGTTTTCGTTAAAAATACGCTCAATGCGTTTGTCGGGTACTAACCACATCAAGGCAACAAAAATATAGATAGCCCCGGAAACGATGGGGTAGTAGTTGGCCAACAAAACCGCTATGGTGTATAATATTGGAGATGATTTTCCTTTGAAATCGGTGCCAATCGCTTTTCTTAACATCGAATCATGGCCTTGTTGTTTCAAGATAAAACTTTGTAAAATAAAATAGGCTACTCCGTTCATTAACAGTATAATGCCATACATCATCATAGGGAAAGGCGCAAAGTGATTGTCGCCGTTCCAAGCCGTGGCAAACGGAATCAGGGATAACCAAAACAACAAATGCAAATTGGCCCAAAGGATACTGCCATTGACACGCTTCACCGTGTGCATCATGTGGTGGTGGTTATTCCAATAAATCCCGACGTAAATAAAGCTCAGGATATAACTCAGAAACTTGGGTAACAAAGGTTTTAGGGCATTACAATCCATCCCTTCGGGCACTTTAAATTCCAATACCATGATGGTAATGATAATGGCTAACACGCCGTCGCTGAAGGCTTCGAGTCGGTTTTTATTCATAAGTTACTTGTTTAGTGTGCCTAATGATTTATGAATTTTTCGTTTGTGATGCGTTTGTTTGATATGCGAATCTCCCGAAATGATACTGATGCTACCGTCAATTTCAAACATGGCTAGTTTTACATCTTTGTAAAATTCAACCCCGTGTTCACGCATGGCTTCCTGTAGTTCTTCTGAAGTTATTCCTAATTTGGCCAACGATTTAAAATAAATTTTTCCGTTGTGCACTAAAATCTCGGGCTTATCCTGAACCAATTCTTTAATGAACTGAGAATTCAGCATTATTTTTTTGAAAATTAAATTGATGACAAACAAAGCCACTGCAGCTGTTATGCCGCCAAGTAAGGAAGAATTGCTGCCCACCATAGCGTTTTGTACCGAGTTGCTAATCAGCAAAATCAATATCACATCGGCGGTATTGAGTTGGGATAATTCTTTTTTACCAAAAATGCGCAACGCCACGACCATAAAAAGGTACACGGCAACGCTTCTCAGTACTATGTCCAAATAAGGGTTCATAGCGTTTTAGGCTTGTTTAAGCGCATTACGATAAATACAATTAGGGCCGCCAGAATTAAAAAGCCGCCAATGCCAAACAAAACGTCGGATTGTTTTTTGTCCAGAAATTTGAACAGTACTCCAATAGCAGTTATCATCATGCCTTTGGCAAAAATGATTAGTGAAGGTATATATCTTTTATCCATAATAATGGTGTTTATTTCCATTTAAAATTTTTTCAATTGCTTTAATCATTTCTCCGGCAATGTCTTTGTTGGTAGCGCCTTCAATACCTTCTAATCCCGGTGAAGAGTTTACTTCCAATAGTAACGGCCCTTTAGAGGAGCGAATGATATCTACGCCGGCCACTTTCAAATCCATGGCTTTGGCAGCTTTAATAGCGATACGTTTTTCATCGGCTGTAGGCTTAATTATAGAAGCGGTGCCTCCCATGTGAATGTTCGCTCTGAACTCACCGGCGGCAGCTTCGCGCTGAATGGCAGCTACTACTTTTCCGTCAACCACAAATAGGCGTAAGTCTTTACCGTTGGCCTCTTTGATGAATTCCTGTACTAATATATTAGCATTCAAACTTTTGAACGCATTGATTACAGATTCAGCGGCTTTTTTGGTTTCGGCCAAAACGACTCCTTTTCCTTGCGTACCTTCTAAAAGTTTTACAATCAAGGGCGAGCCACCAACCATTTTAATCAAATCATCCGTATCCAAAGGAGAATTGGCAAAACCCGTGGTGGGAATATCAACGCCGTGGTGCAACAACAATTGCAACGAAAACAGTTTGTCTCTCGATTGGGTTATGGCAGCCGCCGAATTTAAGCAATACACTTTCATCGCTTCAAACTGACGGGTTAGTGCACAACCGTAAAAGGTAATACTCGGACGAATTCTCGGAATGATGGCATCAAAGTTATCCAGGATTTTCCCGCCACGGTAATGAATTTCGGGCTTGTCGGCATCCAATTTCATATAACATTCCTTGATGTTCAGGAAGTGCATTTGGTGGCCGCGCATTTCGCCGGCTTCCATAATACGTTTGTTACTATATAGCTCCGGATTACTGGCCAAAACGCCAATACGAAGACCGGTTCTGTTGGGAACAGAATTGACATAGAGCTCCTTTAAACTTTCTGAAGAGGTTTGTCCTAAAAGGTATTTTTGTTCCGGGTCAACCAATATTCTACCACTCATGGCTTCACGCCCTAACAGCATTCGGAACCCCATAGAGTCTCGGTTGGTCAGCGTCATTTCAATTTCCCAACTGTCGTTTCCTATTTGCAACTTGGTTTGAATCACATAACGCTGTTCGCGGAAACCACTTGAGCTTTTCACGATGCGTTTGTCAATGAGTTTAGCCTCGCAATGGATAACAGTTTTGAGGTTGTTTTGTATAGGGTTGATGTCAAATTTCACCCAGTTTTCGCCTTCTTTTATAAAGGGAGCAATGTTGATGGCATGTAGTGCTGAAGTTTTGGCACCTGAGTCGACACGCGCTTTGATGGCAGGAATACCAAGCTCCGGGAAGGAACACCATTCTTCGGAACCTAATATGATTTTGTTTTGTGGCATGGATGATACATTAAAAAAAGCCACGAATTCACGAAATTTGTCGGTAAACGTTATTCGGAAATCGTGGCTTATAAAAATTAAACTTTTTATTTTGTAGGCTTTTCTGCTTTTTGAATGGTAACGGTCAACTCTTGTGTTGTTTCGTCTAAATCCATAAATATTTCATCGCCTGATGCTATTTTAGAAGTAATAATTTCTTCGGCTAAAGCATCTTCTACATATTTTTGAATCGCCCTTTTTAAAGGACGCGCTCCAAACTGTTTGTCAAAACCTTTCTCCGCTATAAACGCTTTGGCTTTGTCGGAAAGGTTTAGTTTGTATCCCAATTCGGCTACACGAGCGTACAACTTTTTCAATTCGATTTCGATAATTAAATCGATGTCGTGTTTCTCCAAAGCGTTGAATACAATCACATCGTCAATTCGGTTTAAGAATTCAGGCGCAAAGGTTTTCTTCAAAGCGTTTTCAATGATACTTTTCGAATTGTCATCGGCTTGTGAAATTTTGGCCGCGGTACCAAAACCAACTCCTTGTCCGAAGTCTTTCAACTGACGAGCTCCTACATTGGAAGTCATTATAATAATGGTATTTTTGAAATCGATTTTTCTTCCTAAACTATCAGTCAGGTAACCATCATCTAAAACCTGCAGCATCATGTTGAATACATCCGGGTGTGCTTTTTCGATTTCGTCTAATAAAACTACACAGTATGGTTTTCTTCGAACTTTCTCGGTCAATTGTCCGCCTTCTTCATAACCAACGTATCCCGGAGGTGCACCGATTAAACGAGAGATGGCAAATTTCTCCATATACTCGCTCATGTCAATACGGATTAAAGCATCTTCAGAGTCGAATAATTCTTTGGCTAAAACTTTGGCCAATTGTGTTTTACCCACACCGGTTTGTCCTAAGAAAATGAAAGAACCAATTGGGCGATTCGGATCTTTCAATCCGGCACGGTTTCTTTGAATGGAACGGGCGATTTTTAATACCGCTTCGTCTTGTCCGATTACTTTCCCTTTAATCAATTCGGGTAAATGAGCCAGTTTATTGCTTTCGGTTTGGGCAATACGATTTACCGGAATTCCGGTCATCATCGATACTACATCGGCAACGTTGTCTTCGGTAACGCGAATTCTGTTGCTTTTAGAATCTTCTTCCCATTGCTCTTGCGCTATTCCTAAGTCTTTTTCCAAACGTTTTTCATCGTCACGTAACTTGGCCGCTTCTTCGTATTTCTGTTTTTTTACCACCGAATTTTTCAATTCACGTACTTCTTCTAATTGACGCTCTAAGTCCAAAATTTGTTTAGGGACATCAATATTGGTAATGTGAACACGAGAACCTGCTTCGTCTAAAGCGTCAATAGCTTTGTCCGGAAGGAAGCGTTCTGACATGTATCGGTTCGTTAACTTCACACAAGCTTCAATCGCTTCGTCAGTGTAAATTACGTTATGATGATCTTCGTATTTGTTTTTGATGTTGTTCAAAATCGTAATGGTTTCTTCTACCGAAGTAGGCTCTACTATTACCTTTTGAAAACGTCTCTCTAAAGCACCGTCTTTCTCAATATATTGTCGGTACTCATCCAAAGTGGTAGCACCGATACATTGTATTTCGCCACGCGCTAAAGCCGGTTTAAACATGTTCGAGGCATCTAATGAACCTGTAGCGCCACCGGCCCCAACAATAGTATGGATTTCGTCAATGAATAAAATAATGTCGTCGTTTTTCTCTAACTCATTCATTACGGCTTTCATTCTTTCTTCAAATTGCCCACGGTATTTGGTACCGGCAACTAAGGAAGCTAAATCAAGTGTTACGACTCTTTTGTTAAAAAGGATACGCGACACTTTCTTTTGAATGATGCGTAGTGCTAATCCTTCGGCTATGGCCGATTTACCCACACCCGGTTCACCAATCAGTAACGGATTGTTTTTCTTTCTACGGCTCAAAATTTGAGAAACACGTTCTATTTCTTTTTCGCGACCTACTACCGGGTCGAGTTTACCTTCTTCTGCTAATTCGGTTAAATCACGGCCAAAGTTATCCAAAACCGGAGTTTTTGATTTCTTGTTCGTTTTATTCGCCGGATTATTGAAACTGCCTTCTTTCAAACTGTCATCTTGACCTGAATCGTCATTGTACGATTCGTTTTTAGGCAGGTTGTCCATGAAATCTTCTTCGTTCGGTGTCATATTTAAGTATTGTTCTTTAACTACGTTATAGTCTATTTTAAGTCTATGCAGCAGTTTGGTTGTTGGATCATTTTCATTTCTTAGTATACACAAAAGTAAATGAGCCGTACTGATTGAAGTGGCTTGGAATACTTTGGCTTCTAAGAACGTAGTTTTTAAAGCGCGTTCCGCTTGACGAGTCAAGTGTAAATTTTTCTTTTCGTTGCTTATTTCAACATTCGGGTTGGCAGGGCTTAATACCTCTACTTTTTTACGCAAATGTTCCAAATCAATTGACAGGTTATTTAAAATAGCAATCGCTTTACCGTTTCCATCTCTTAAGATACCAAGCATCAGATGTTCCGTTCCAATGAAGTCGTGGCCTAAACGCAGTGCCTCTTCCTTACTGTAAGTGATTACATCTTTGACTCTTGGTGAAAAGTTATCATCCATATAGTATATGATTTGTATTGTAAATTTAGTTATAATGGCTGATTATTACAAAAATCATTCCTGCTAAATGTACTGTCAGCTAATTGACAAAAAAAAAGCCAATAATGAAAGTAGGGTTAGCGGTTATTTATTAACCAAAAAAAGCCCCTATTTTGTTAATAAATCATTGAAATTTGTGATTGAAAAACCCTTGTATTTTTGTCAAATAACCTATATTAGCACGTTTTGAATTTGAACTAATTTTTTATTAATAATTTATAAAATATGTCTGACGGAGAAAGGTTAATTCCGATTAACATCGAAGATGAAATGAAATCAGCTTACATCGATTATTCGATGTCTGTAATTGTCTCAAGAGCACTGCCTGACGTGCGTGATGGTTTAAAGCCAGTACACCGAAGAGTGTTATACGGAATGTATGATTTAGGAGTTTTTTCAAACAGAGCTCATAAAAAATCCGCAAGAATTGTTGGAGAAGTATTAGGTAAATATCACCCACACGGTGACACCTCGGTTTATGATGCCATGGTTCGTATGGCGCAAGAATGGAGTTTACGTTACTTATTGATTGACGGTCAGGGTAACTTTGGTTCGGTTGACGGCGATAGCCCTGCGGCTATGCGTTATACGGAAGCCAGAATGAAAAAGATGTCAGAAGACATAATGGCAGATATCGACAAAGAAACGGTAGATTTCCAATTGAACTTTGACGATACGTTGTATGAGCCAAAAGTAATGCCAACCCGAGTTCCGAATCTTTTGATAAACGGAGCCTCAGGTATTGCGGTAGGTATGGCTACTAACATGGCACCTCACAATTTGACTGAAGTTATCGATGGTACTTTAGCATACATTGATAATAATGATATAGAAATTGATGAATTAATCACACACATCAAAGCTCCTGATTTCCCTACGGGTGGAGTTATTTATGGGTATGAAGGTGTTCGTGAAGCTTTCAAAACAGGACGTGGCCGTATTGTCATTCGTGCTAAAGTTGGCTTTGAAGAATCTAACGGAAGAGAAGCTATTGTCGTTTCTGAAATTCCATACCAAGTTAATAAGGCTGACATGATTAAGAAAACAGCCGACTTAATTAATGAAAAGAAGATCGAAGGGATTTCCAATATTCGTGACGAATCGGACAGAAGCGGTATGCGTATCGTGTATGAACTAAAACGTGATGCGGTACCGAATGTAGTGTTGAATACCCTTTATAAGTATACTCAACTACAGTCTTCTTTCAGTGTGAATAACATTGCACTAGTAAACGGAAGACCACAAATGCTGAATGTAAAAGAATTGATTCACTATTTCGTAGAGCACCGTCACGATGTTGTAGTAAGAAGAACACAATTTGAATTACGCAAAGCAGAAGAAAGAGCTCATATCTTAGAAGGTTTAATTATTGCTTCAGACAACATTGATGAAGTAATTGCCTTGATTCGTTCTTCCAAAGACGGTGATGAAGCTCGTGCCAAGTTAATAGAAAGATTTAATTTGTCTGATATTCAAGCTCGTGCCATTGTAGAGATGCGTTTACGTCAATTAACCGGTCTGGAACAAGACAAGTTAAGAGCGGAGTACGAAGAAATCATGAAATTAATTCAACGCTTGAAAGATTTATTGGCAAGCAAAGAATTGAGAATGGAATTGATTAAAGAAGAATTAATCGAAATCAGAGATAAATATGGTGATGCTCGTCGTTCTCAGATTGAATATTCAGGAGGCGATGTAAGTATCGAAGATTTGATTGCCGATGAGAATGTTGTGATTACCATTTCGCATGCCGGTTATATTAAACGTACTAACTTATCAGAATACAAAACGCAGAATAGAGGAGGCGTTGGACAAAAAAGTGCCGGAACCAGAGATCAGGATTTCTTAGAACATTTGTTTGTAGCAACCAACCACCAGTACTTGTTGTTCTTTACTCAAAAAGGAAAATGTTTCTGGATGCGTGTCTACGAAATTCCGGAAGGAAGCAAAACAAGCAAAGGGCGTGCTATTCAAAACTTAATCAACATTGAAAGTGATGATAAAGTTAAAGCCTTCATTTGTACTCAAGATTTAAAAGACGAAGACTACATCAACAGTCACTATGTAATTATGGCAACCAAGCAAGGTCAAGTGAAGAAAACGCCATTGGAGCAATATTCACGTCCGCGTCAAAACGGAATCAACGCCATTACCATCAGAGAAGATGATGAGCTATTAGAAGCTAAACTAACGAATGGTGAAAGCCAAGTGTTAGTAGCTGTAAAATCAGGAAAGTTAGTTCGTTTTGAAGAAGAAAAAACGCGTCCGATGGGAAGAACGGCTTCCGGAGTTCGCGGAATTACTTTGGCCGATGATAAAGATGAAGTAATCGGAATGGTTTCTGTTAACAAAGACGATATCAATGACACTCAATTATTGGTTGTTACTGAAAACGGTTACGGTAAAAGAACCAAATTGGTAGATGAAGACGGGGAAGATGTTTACCGTATCACTAACAGAGGTGGAAAAGGAGTCAAAACTTTAAACATTACTGAAAAAACCGGAGCACTTATTTCTATTAACGCCGTAACGGATGAAGATGATTTAATGATTATCAACAAATCAGGATTGACCATTAGAATGGAAGTGTCTGATTTGAGAGTTATGGGAAGAGCTACCCAAGGGGTTCGTTTAATTAATATTAAAGGAAACGATTCCATTGCCGCTGTAACCAAAGTAATGAAAGAAGATGAAGAAGATGTGGTTGAAGGAGAATTCGAAAGCAACGATGATGTCACTGATGTTAGCGATGCAACCGAAACTTCAGACGACACACAAGAATAATTTTTAAATAAAATACCACATGAAAATTAAACACATTGTATTGGCTTCAACAATACTAGTTTCTGTTTCAACTTATGCTCAAAAGGATGAGCTGAAGGCTTTGAAGAGAATATATGCCAAAGATGAAATCAAAGGAAATGATTTAACAGAGTATAAAGCTTTAGTGACCAAAGTTCAGCCATTGGCTACTGAAGAGGGAGATAAAGTCTACGCCGTTTTTTATAAGGTCATGACTCCGGTTTTAGAATCGTTAGCGATTGATCAGACCATGACACCTATTCAGATTCAGGCTGCCTTGATGAAATTAGCTAACCCAAAAGCCATAGCTGATTTGGCAACCGGCTTGAATGCTACTTTGGATTATGAAAAGAAGACTGGTAAAAAGGTTTATACTGATGATATTAATGAAACCATTACAGCATTTAAACCACAACTTGTAAATCTGGCTGTAGGCTTAGGGAATGCTAAGCAGTACAAAGAAGCCGGAGACGTTTTATATGCTATTTATCAATTGGATAAAAAAGATCAGGAAAAATTATTCTACGCCGCCAGCTATGCCGTAAATGGTCAAGATTATGATAAAGCCTTGGATTATTACAATCAGTTAAAAGGACTTAATTATACCGGTGAAGGCACTGTATATTGGGCGACTAACAAAGCTTCTAAACAAGAAGAAACTTTTCCGTCAAAAGTGGAAAGAGATTTATACTTGAAATCCGGTACACATGAGAAACCACGTGATGAAAAATTGGAATCAAAAAGAGGCGAGATTTTTAAAAATATTGCTTTAATTCTGGTGCAACAAGGCAAAACAGAGGAAGCCAAAAAGGCCGTTACTGAAGCTCGTAAAGCTAGCCCTGAAGACGATTCGTTATTGTTAACAGAGTTGGATTTATATTTAAAAATCAAAGATTACGATACTTACACAAGATTAGTAAATGAAGCATTAGAAAAAAATCCGACGAATGTTGATTTACTTTATAATTTGGGTGTTATCAGTGCAGACAGAGGTAAATTAGACGAAGCAGAGAAATACTATAAAAAGGCTTTGGAAGTTAACCCTAATTATTTCAATGCTAATTTAAATTTGGCCGAACTAAAATTAAGAGCCGATGAGAAATGGGTTACCGAAATGAATAAATTAGGAACTTCAGACAAAGACAACAAACGATATGAAGTTTTGAAGGGAGAAAGAGATAAAAATTTCAAGTCAGTGTTGCCTTATCTTGAAAAAGCCTATGAGCTTGAGCCAGCCAATGAAGCCGCCAAAAAAACGTTATTGAGTGTATATAATGCTCTTGAAATGACTGATAAATACAAAGCATTAAAAGCTAAACAATAATCAGTTGATTCCAAATAAAAAAACCATCCTAATTAGGATGGTTTTTTTATTTATACTTATATTTTATAAGTGAATTACTTCGCCATAAGCATCAGCCACAGCTTCCATCACTGCTTCACTCATCGTTGGGTGTGGGTGAACCGCTTTCAGAATTTCGTGTCCGGTCGTTTCTAATTTACGAGCTACAACTGCTTCTGCAATCATATCCGTAACACCAGCACCAATCATATGACAGCCTAACCATTCACCGTATTTAGCATCAAAAATAACTTTTACAAAACCATCCGGAGTTCCGGCTGCTTTGGCTTTTCCTGAAGCGGTGAATGGGAATTTCCCTATTTTTAATTCGTATCCTTTTTCTTTGGCTTGTTTTTCAGTCATACCTACAGAAGCAATTTCAGGAGTGGCATAAGTACAACCCGGTATGTTTCCGTAATCTAAGGCTTCAACATGTAAACCGGCAATTTTTTCTACACAAAGGATTCCTTCCGCTGAAGCCACATGAGCCAAAGCTTGTCCCGGAGTCACATCGCCAATGGCATAATAACCCGGTACATTGGTTTGGTAGAAATCATTAACCAAAATTTTATCTTTATCGGTTTTAATTCCGGTTTCTTCTAGGCCAATATTTTCGATATTGGTTTTGATTCCAACAGCCGAAAGTAAAATATCAGCTTCTAAAACTTCTTCGCCTTTGGCTGTTTTTACAAATGCTTTTACACCGTTTCCTGTAGTGTCAATACGTTCAACAGAAGAATTAGTCATTACAGTAATTCCTGATTTCTTTAAAGAACGCTCAAATTGTTTTGAAATATCTTCGTCTTCAACCGGCACTACATTAGGCATAAACTCTACTATAGTCACTTCGGTTCCCATCGAGTTGTAGAAATGAGCAAACTCAACACCAATAGCACCTGAACCTACAACAATCATTTTCTTTGGTTGCGAAGGTAATGTCATGGCTTGTCGGTATCCAATAACTTTTACACCATCTTGTGGTAAGTTTGGCAATTCTCTTGAACGGGCTCCGGTAGCGATGATGATATGGTCAGCAGTATACTCTGTTACTTTACCATCAGCTGCAGTCACGTCAACTTTTTTACCTGGTTTCACTTTCCCAAAACCGTCAATAACATCGATTTTGTTTTTCTTCATCAAGAATTGAACCCCTTTGCTCATTCCGTCAGCCACACCACGAGAGCGGGCAATTACGGCATTAAAATCTTTGTCAAATTCTTTTACCGTCAAACCATAATCTGAAGCATGCTTTAGGTAATCAAAAACCTGAGCCGATTTTAATAGCGCTTTGGTTGGAATACATCCCCAATTTAAACAAATGCCACCAAGGTTTTCTTTTTCTATTACGGCTACTTTAAAGCCTAATTGTGACGCACGGATAGCCGTAACATAACCGCCCGGACCACTTCCTAAAACAATAATATCGTATTTCATGAGTAAATAATTTCTAAAGATTTTGTGACTGCGAATTTAAGGATTTATTTTGAAAATTTAGCTTTCAACAGCAAACTGTGAATCGTATAAATTTTTATAATAGCCTTGCGCTTTATTAACCAATTCCTGATGGGTTCCTTCTTCAACAATTTGCCCTTTGTCCATCACAATAATTTTATCCGCTTTAATGATGGTAGCCAAACGGTGTGCAATAATGATGGAAGTACGGTTTTGCGTGATTCTTTCGGTAGCTTTTTGAATTAATTCCTCGCTGTAAGTATCAATGGAAGAAGTGGCTTCATCTAAAATTAAAATACTGGGATTACTCACATAAGCCCGTAAAAAAGCAATCAATTGACGCTGTCCCGAAGAAAGCATAACCCCGCGTTCTTTTACGTCATAATCATAACCGCCCGGTAAACTTTTAATGAATTTATGCACGCCAATTTTCTTGGCCGCTTCTATCACATTTTCGCGGGTAATAGTGGGATTGTTAAGAGTAATATTGTTGTGAATAGTATCAGCAAAAAGAAATACATCTTGCAATACAATGGCAATCTGTTTGCGAAGGCTTTCCATTTGGAAGTCATTGATGTTTTGCTCATCTATAAAAATGGCTCCTGAATTGATTTCGTAAAAACGATTCAGCAAATTTATGATAGTTGATTTTCCGGCACCGGTAGCACCAACAATGGCAATAGTTTCTCCTGATTTTACATTCAGCGAAATCCCTTTTACTACTTCTTCATTATCAATATAGCTGAAACGAACATTTTCAAAGTGAATGTTTCCTTTAAAATGTCCGGCTATTTTGGTTCCGTCAAGTTGTACATCTTTATCGGTATCTAAAATATCAAACACTCTATTGGCTGAAATCATGCCCATTTGCATTTCATTGAACTTATCCGCAATCTGACGCAAGGGGTTGAACAACATGGCAATAAACATGGTGTACGAAAACAAATCTCCGAAAGTGGTGAACTTATCGCCGTCTAAAATATGAAATCCGCCATACAAGACCACCGCAGCAAGTGTTAATGACGATATAATTTCGGCAATGGGAAAAAAGATAGAGTTGTAAAAAATGGTTTTTATCCAAGCCTTATTGTGTTTGCCGTTGATTTCTTTGAACTTTTCATATTCAATTTCTTCGCGATTGAAAAGCTGTACGATTTTCATTCCGGTTACTCTTTCCTGCACGAATGTATTCATATTGGCTACTTGGGTTCGTACTTCTTCAAAAGCAATCTGCATTTTTCGCTGAAAGATTCTTGTGATGTAAACCAAAATCGGCATGGCGATAATAACGATCCAAGTTAATCTCCAATTCATGAAAAACATAAAAAGCAATACGATAACCATTTTCATTAAATCACTAAAAATCATAAAAAGACCTTGGCTGAAAATACGGGCAATCTGTTCGATATCAGAAACAGAGCGTGTCACTAATTGTCCCACCGGCGCATTGTCATAATACTTCAT
Organism: Flavobacterium phycosphaerae; assembly: GCF_010119235.1. Classification (NCBI taxonomy): domain Bacteria; kingdom Pseudomonadati; phylum Bacteroidota; class Flavobacteriia; order Flavobacteriales; family Flavobacteriaceae; genus Flavobacterium; species Flavobacterium phycosphaerae. Next base: position 2,660,760 of record NZ_JAAATZ010000001.1, read on the forward strand.
GCGGAAACTCAGCATGTGTTTGAATAACTTTGTTCGGATGTCTTTAATAATGTCTTGTCCCAGCCAGTTGGCCCAATACACAAAATAGAACTGTGAAAGGGTTTCCATCAACAATACAATTCCCATCATGGCTATATAGAATAACAAACCGTGCTCGTCTTTCGGCTTGATATAGGAATCAACCGTGTGCTTCAATAAATAGGGGCGAAGGGCTGCAAAAACGGATAACGACACCGCAAAGAAAATAACACTGTAATACCTTTTTTTATAAGGCTTGGTGTATTTTAGAATACGTTTGAATAAATTAGTGTCGAATGCTTTTGCCTGCATGGTTATGGTAGGTATTCGTATTCAATTTTGGTTAAATATAATCCGTGGGCGGGAACTGAAAACCCGGCTTTGCTGCGGTTTTTACTTTCAATTATTTTTTCGAAGTCGGCTAGACTAACTTTACCTAATCCAATATTAATCATCGTACCAACAATAGCCCGAACCATATTGCGCAGGAAACGGTCAGCCGAAATGGTAAATAGTAGTTTAGTACCGTTTTGTTGCCAATGGGCTTCAAAAATTACACAGTTAAAGGTTCGTACATCCGAATTGGTTTTTGAAAAGCATTCAAAATCAGTGTGCTTAAACAACAACCCACAAGCTTCATTCATTTTGTCTAAATCCAGTTTGTTTTGGTACTGCCAACTGCCTTGGGACTCAAAAGCATCTTTGAAAGTATGTATGTGATATTCATAAGTTCGTTTGGTAGCATCAAAGCGGGCATGGGCCTCATCGGCTACTTTTATGATGTCAAAAATGACAATGTCTTTCGGTAAAAAAGAATTAAGTTTATGAACTAGTTCTGCCGAATCAATTGGAGTATCGAAATCAAAATGCGCATACATTTGACGGGCATGAACACCGGTATCTGTTCTTCCGGCGCCCACAATATCAATTTCGGTTTTTAGTAAAACGGATAAAGCTTTGTTTAGTGTTTCCTGTACAGAACAAGCATCGGGCTGGTATTGCCAACCGTGGTAGTTTGTTCCGTTATAAGCTAATTCGATAAAATATCTCAAGATGTTTATGCCAAATTTTAAGTGACAAAGTTACAAAGTTTTTATGTTGGAGAAAGGTTAAAGTTTAGCTAGTTTTTGGTTACTTTTTCTTGGTCATTACTTTAAAAACAATTGGAAACACCATCATCCAAAGCATCGAAAGATTTTTCAATTCCGGTTGTGGAATAAGCAGGTACGTAATCATAATTAAAACCGCTGAAGCTGAAAAGCCAATGACCGCAATTTTTCGCTTTTGCAGTTCGGCCTTGTGTTCGCTTATATCAGTGTTTAAGCGTATGGAAGGCCTTTTTATTACGATGTAATGGTATAATACAAATTGGGCAATGACACAAAACAGAATCATAAAAAGATACATGAAAAAAGGAATCATTTGTCCCTTGGCACGAGTAATGAGTGTGGCGCTAAAAGGAAATAATCCGATAAAAAATAATAACAACATATTTCTAATCACTAAACCTTTGTCGTAATCTTTTAATAAACTGAACATTTTTAAATGCTGGTACCAAATAGCGCCAATGAAAATGAAGCTCACTATATAGGCCAAAAGCGTTGGTATTAGATGTAGCAAAGCTTTGGCTAATGTTTCGGTGGTTAACTCTTCGGTTTCCGGGATTTTTATTTCTATAGCCATCAAAGTGATTACTATGGCAAACACGGCATCACTAAACAATATCATACGTTCTAATTGAAATTCTTTCTTGATTTCGTCACGAGTAATCTCTTCGTTATCATTTGGTTTCATGTTGAGTTTTTTTTGGTTAGTAACTCAAATATAAAAACTTTTTCGTTAAATAATCCGTACTCAAAATGAAGTTGATTTACTTTGTACCTTAGCCACTCGAAAATACAACCACTTAGCCATTTTATGAAAAAAATCCTCCTCCTTTCGGATACTCATAGTCATATAGATGATGCCATCTTAAAGTATGTAAATCAAGCTGATGAAGTGTGGCATGCCGGAGACATTGGCGATTTAAAAGTTACCGATACGCTAAAAGCCCTAAAGCCTTTGCGAGCGGTTTATGGCAATATTGATGATGACAAGGCGCGAATGGAATTTCCGTTAAACAATAGATTCCTCTGCGAAGGTGTTGATGTTTTGATAACTCACATTGGCGGTTATCCCGGAAAGTACAATCAAGTAATTCGGGCTGAGATTCAAAAGAATCCACCCAAGCTTTTCATTTGCGGGCATTCACACATCTTAAAAGTACAGTTTGATAAACAATTGGGGTTATTGCACATGAATCCGGGCGCTTGTGGTATTTATGGATTTCACCAAGTTCGTACCATGTTGCGATTTGAAATTGATGGCGATAAGATTCAAAATTTGGAAATTATTGAAATAGGCAAGAAGTAGTTTTTAGCCACAGATTGTAACGGATTAAACAGGTTTTAACAGATTTGTTTTTGATGTTAATCTGTCTAAATCAGTCAAATTTGTGTTGTCTGTGTGCTATTATATAGTTTATTAGCTTGTCCTCTAAGAACATCTTTGAAGAATTTGCGGTTAAAAATAAATAGAAACTGAGCCGAGTTCGGATTAAATAAAAAACCCGAACCATAAGATTCGGGCTTTTTGCAGCACTAAAAAACTAAGTTTATAGGTTTATCGCAATCGATCCACAGATTTTACGAGATCTTCATCCTTTTTGATGGCTTTGTTGGCCAAAACCAAAAATACGATAGAAAAAATAGGTAAGAACATCCCAATACCCTTCTCAGAAACGGTAACCGTTCCTCCGGATAGATTTAGTGTTCGATACACAAATAATCCTAATAAAATTAAATTCAATATGATATTCAATCTGCCCATGACAAATTGTTGTTGTCTTTTTGCATGTGATAAAATGCTCAATAATGATAAGGTAGCACTCAACCCGAATAAGGTTACATAAGCAATATCCATCATGAAATAAAAGGACTTACCGGCAGCGTCTTTCCACAAAGGAAAAACAAAAGGCAATACCCCTGAAAGTATCAGGCAAACTATCAAATAATACGTTTGTATTCTAAACATGAATTTTTAAAAAAATGTTGGACAAAAATATAGTTTCTTTTTAAAAAATACTATTGCATGGTAAAATATTATTTGTATTATTGCATAACCAATCCGTAAGTACTTCATCCTTCGGACAATTCTTTACAATAATTTCTACCCACATTTGTACTATTTTCCATATTCGAATTTAAATCAAAACAATATTCATGTTTGATATTTCTGCCTTAAAAGAAATGAAGCTTGCTGAGCTTCAAGAAATTGCCAAGTTAGCAAAGACCATAAAAGTTACCGGTGCCAAAAAAGACACGCTGATTGCGCAAATTTTGGAACATCAAGATAAAGCTGTTGCCGTCAAGGAAGCACAACCCACTGAAAAAGCTATGGATAATAAATCCAAACGTGCTCGTATTGTTCCTGAAACCAAAAAAGCTCCTGAAACGAATCAAAGCGATTTGTTTGCCGACGAAGTTCAAGAACCTGTAAAAGTGGAAGAAAAGCCGGCTTTTCAAAATAAAAATCAAAAATTTAAGAAACCACTTTTCGATAAAAAGAAAAATAACAATACTGAAGTTGTTGCCCAACAACCAACTGAAAGTGACATAGCTTCAGCAGATACACCAGTCACTACTGAAGAAACAGAAACCCTTCCGAATCAAAATCCTGACGGAAATCGCGAACCGAAACATAAAAACCAAAATCCCAACCAAAATAATAACGGAAACGGGAACAATGGCAACAACGGTAACAACAACCCCAATTTTAAAGGAAAAAAACAAAACAATTTCCGCGACTCTGATTATGAGTTTGATGGTATTATAGAAAGCGAAGGTGTTCTCGAAATGATGCCTGACGGGTATGGTTTCCTGCGCTCTTCGGATTACAACTATTTAGCTTCTCCGGATGATATTTATTTATCGACATCACAAATCAGATTGTTTGGTTTGAAAACCGGTGATACTGTAAAAGGAGTAGTGCGTCCTCCAAAAGAAGGAGAGAAGTTCTTCCCGCTGGTAAGAGTTTTAAAAATTAACGGACACGATCCGCAAGTGGTAAGAGACAGAGTTTCATTTGAGCATTTAACACCAATTTTTCCAAAAGAAAAATTCAACATAGCCGATAAACAAGCCAGTGTATCTACTCGAGTGATTGATTTGTTTTCCCCAATAGGAAAAGGCCAACGTGGTATGATTGTGGCTCAACCCAAAACGGGTAAAACCATGTTATTGAAAGACATCGCCAATGCCATAGCAGCTAATCATCCTGAAGTGTATTTAATTGTATTGCTGATTGATGAAAGACCTGAAGAGGTTACTGATATGCAACGCAGCGTTCGTGGTGAAGTAATTGCTTCAACCTTTGACAGAGAGCCCATGGAGCACGTGAAAATTGCCAATATTGTTTTAGAGAAATCGAAACGTTTGGTAGAATGTGGTCACGATGTGGTGATTTTGTTAGACTCCATTACGCGTTTGGCCAGAGCTTACAACACCGTACAACCGGCCTCAGGTAAAGTATTATCGGGTGGGGTGGATGCGAATGCTTTACAAAAACCTAAACGTTTCTTCGGGGCAGCTCGTAACGTAGAAAATGGTGGTTCTTTGAGTATCATTGCTACTGCCTTAACCGAAACCGGTTCTAAAATGGATGAAGTAATTTTCGAAGAATTCAAAGGTACCGGTAACATGGAGTTACAATTAGATAGAAAAATTGCTAACCGCAGAATCTTCCCAGCTATCGATTTGACCTCGTCAAGTACGCGTCGTGATGATTTATTATTAGACGAAAAAACACTGCAAAGAATGTGGATTCTTCGCAAGTTCTTGGCCGATATGAATCCGGTGGAAGCGATGGATACTATCAATGACAAGATTAAGAAAACCCGAAATAACGATGAGTTCCTCATTTCGATGAACGACTAAATACAAAATCCCAATCTAAACGGTTGGGATTTTTTATTAACTAAAATGTCATCTTGTCAGCCTGTTTTTGTTTAAAACTGACAATTTAATACTAATTATTACTTGGCATAATAGTTGTCATTCTCGAAATCGTACAACACAAAGTACTATTCACTCGTAGAGGAATAATCAAACAAAAGACAAAAAAGGAGATAAAGTTATGAGTAAAATTATTGGTATCGATTTAGGTACAACCAATTCATGTGTGGCCGTTATGGAAGGTGGAGAACCTGTAGTAATTGCTAACGCTGAAGGAAAGAGAACAACACCATCTGTAATAGCATTTGTAGAAGGTGGAGAAATTAAAGTAGGTGACCCTGCGAAACGTCAGGCGGTTACCAACCCAACCAAAACCATTGCGTCTATCAAACGTTTTATGGGAAACAAGTACACAGAAAGTGCTAAAGAAGCATCAACTGTAGCTTACAAAGTGGTGAAAGGCGATAACGACACCCCACGTGTTGATATTGACGGAAGATTATTCACACCACAAGAATTGTCAGCCATGACACTTCAAAAAATGAAGAAAACCGCCGAAGATTACCTTGGGTACACAGTTACCGAAGCGGTTATTACTGTGCCGGCTTACTTTAACGATGCACAACGTCAGGCTACGAAAGAAGCTGGTGAAATTGCCGGATTAAAAGTAATGCGTATCATCAATGAGCCAACGGCTGCTGCCTTAGCTTACGGATTAGACAAAGCGGGTAAAGACCAAAAAATTGCGGTTTACGATTTAGGTGGAGGTACTTTTGATATCTCTGTTCTTGAATTAGGAGACGGAGTTTTTGAAGTATTGTCTACCAATGGTGACACTCACTTAGGAGGTGACGATTTTGACCAAGTAATTATCGATTGGATGGCTAACGATTTCAACAGCGAAGAAGGTGTTGATTTACGTAAAGATCCAATGGCGTTACAACGTTTAAAAGAAGCTGCAGAAAAAGCAAAAATCGAGTTGTCCTCTTCTACACAAACCGAAATCAACTTGCCTTATGTTACGGCTACTGCTTCAGGACCTAAACACTTAGTGAAAACCTTGACGCGTGCTAAATTCGAGCAGTTGGCAGAAAGCTTAGTAAAACGTTCTATGGAGCCTGTGGCTAAAGCTTTAAAAGATGCCGGTTTATCGACTTCAGATATCGACGAAGTAATCTTGGTAGGAGGTTCTACAAGAATCCCGGTAATCCAAGAACAAGTTGAAAAATTCTTTGGTAAAAAACCATCAAAAGGAGTAAACCCTGATGAAGTAGTAGCGATTGGAGCTGCCATTCAAGGTGGCGTTTTAACCGGTGATGTTAAAGATGTATTGTTGTTAGACGTTACGCCTTTATCATTAGGAATTGAAACTATGGGGAATGTAATGACTAAGTTAATCGAGTCAAATACAACTATTCCAACCAAAAAATCACAAGTATTCTCAACGGCAGCTGACAATCAGCCAAGTGTTGAAATCCACGTGATTCAAGGTGAAAGAACCATGGCGGCAGATAATAAAACGATCGGTCGTTTCCACTTAGACGGTATTCCACCGGCCCCAAGAGGTGTTCCGCAAATTGAAGTGACTTTTGATATTGATGCCAATGGTATTATCAAAGTATCTGCTACAGATAAAGGAACCGGAAAATCACACGACATTCGTATCGAAGCGTCTTCAGGATTAACTCCGGAAGAAATTGAAAGAATGAAGAAAGATGCCGAAATGAATGCTGAAAGCGACAGATTGGCTAAAGAAAAAGCAGATAAATTAAATGAAGCAGATGCTATGATTTTCCAAACCGAAAGTCAATTAAAAGAGTTCGGTGATAAATTATCTGATGCTAACAAACAAGCTATTGAATCGGCTTTAACCGAATTGAAAGCAGCCTTTGAAACCAAAGAAATAGCTACCATCCAACCGGCTTTAGACAAAATCAATGAAGCTTGGAAAAATGCTTCAGAAGAAATGTACAAAGCACAGGGTGAAGGACAAACTCACGAAGCTCAGCCACAAGCAGATGCTAGCGGAGACCAAACTCAGGATGTAGATTTTGAAGAAGTAAAATAATACAAAGGATTATTAAATAAGAAGAGACCGGGTAAGCAATTATCCGGTTTTTTTATTTTAACAATCGTCGAAACGATTATTTTGTATATTGGTTACCTATTAAACTAATTACTATTGCTATGAAAAAAATGGTTCTGTTGATTTGTGTACTTCTGATGGGAGTGGGAGGATACAGCCAAAAAAAGAAGTCAGCCCGAGCTTCAGCTGGTTTAGCTAAAGTTGATAATTTGATTGCCGAAGTAAAATCGGGGAACTTTCAAGTTACCATAACCGAAAACGGAAAACCTAAAGACGCAATGGTTATCAAAGCGGCCGATGCCAAATTTTCTCCCGAAAATTGCAAACTGAGTTCTTTCACAGCCGGCGGAACCAAATTGTATTTATTGACTTGGAGTGAAAAATCAGGTGCTAAAACGGATTTAAAAACAGAAGATATCACTACTATTTATTCTGTGGTTTATGAAATTACCGCCAAGAAACAAGTGTTTTCTAATACACAAATGACCAATCACATTACTGAAAAGATATTTTTGGATAAACTGAAAAATGCTTCCGAAACCCAAGAAAAGATTAGAAGGGAAGGTTTTGAATTCAAATTAAATCCGGATGGCTCTATTACCCAAAAAGGAAAGACCCAGGAAAACAAGTTTACTTACGATGCCGCAAAAGCTGAATATGTAGCGGCCAAAAAGAAATAAAAAAAACCCCGAGTATCGGGATTCTTTGTTTAAAGTATGTTTTAGCGCTTACTCGCTGACTTTAATTTCAAAAGTTTTATTCCAGTTTTTACCAGTTACAAAAAGGGAATTGGTCTTTTTATTATAGGCAATTCCGTTTAACACTTCGGCTTCTTTATTGGTTACCTTAGCTCTTAATGCGGATAAATCCAACACGGCTTCTACAGCACCGGTTTGCGGGTTAATTACGGCAATGGCATCCTTTTGCCAAATGTTACCATAGATTTTCCCGTTGATCCATTCCAATTCGTTGATGCTTTTTATCTTGCTGTCGTTGGTATATACGTTAATAAAATCAGTCAGTTTTTGTGTTTCCGGATCCATGGTCCAGATTTTTTCTGTACCGTCAGAATGATAAATGTTTTTACCGTCATTGGTCATTCCCCAACCTTCGACTTTTTTATCAAAGGGGAAGCTCTTAATTTTCTTCAACGTATTGGCATCATACACAAAGCCTTCGCCGTTTTGCCAGGTCAATTGATAGATTTTATTGTTTATTACAGTAATCCCTTCGCCAAAATATTGTTGGTCAAGGCTAACTTTTTTATAGGCTTTACCGGTTTTGTAATCAATTTTGGCAAAATATGACTTGCCGTTCTGCCCGGTACTTTCCATCAACGTATCGCGGAAAAACTCAAAGCCTTCCGTAAAAGCGTCCACATCGTGATCATAAGTGTTCACCACCGTATATTTTAATAATTTCGGAGCAATGGCTGCCGCTACTTCTATGCGAGATTTGATGGAAACAGTATCACCATCAAAATAGACCAAGGCTTTTAAGTTTTGATACCCCAGTTTTTTGCCGTTCAAATCAAAAGCATATTTAGTATTCCCTTTGACCGAAACCAATTTGGTGTCATTGGCAAAATAGACTACACTGTCAATGGTTTTGTTTTTTCCGTTGATGAGCGACAAATCTACTTTATCTGTAGCTTTAAACAAGGGTTTGAAATTCGTCTCATCTATGCTGAAATAGTCTTCTTTTTCTTTTTGACTGTCAACACAACTGACTAAGTTGAATGCTAATAAAATGGTTACTAGCAGGTTATAATTTTTCATTCGTAAGGTTTAATTTTTCACTCACAAATATATTTATAAAGGGCTTAATTTCTTGCAAAAAAATAAAAAGATTGTATATTTGCACCGGCAAGTCCTACACGACCAGCTCCTGCAAAATCCTCCAGGATGGGAACATAGCAAAGGTATGTGGTTGAGCGGTGCGATGTAGGTCGCTTGCCATTTTTTTCAAAAATTGTCCCGAAGTTTTATCGGGATTTTTTATTTTTATACCCTATGGTTTTACAATGGCAAATAGTAACCTTCAATCTCAAAGAAACCTTTGCCATCGCTTATGGGAATTACACTCACAGAGAAGCCTTAATCGTAACGCTTGAAAAGCACGGAAAAAAGGGATTTGGTGAATGTACAGCTATCGATTATTATCATATCCATCTTGGCGATTTCGTAGCTATTTTGACTAAAGTTCAAACTCAAATTGAAAGCCAAACCATAGTTCATCCCACTAATTTCTATACTTTTTTACTGTCATTAGACTTGCCGTCTTTCCTTCGTTCTGCGCTTGATTGTGCCTATTGGGATTTGTTCGGGAAGTTAGAAGAACAAAGTTTTTTAGCTTTAAATGCAATTGATTATAAGCAGCTACCAGAATCTTCGATAACCATTAGTGTTGATACGGTTGAAAATCAGATAAAGAAAATAAATCAATCGGCGTGGAGTAAGTTTAAAGTCAAATGCAATCATTTTGAAGAAAGTGATATCACTAAGTTATTGCAATTGGATAAATCGTTGGCCTTAGATTCAAACGGAAGTTTTTCGGCAGCCGAATGTCTTTCGCTGGAGAACTATGAAATGATTTCCAAGTTCACTTATTTGGAACAACCTATGAAACCCGGTTCAGAGAATTATGCAACATTGCATTCGAATCACTACGCCAATTGGATGGCCGATGAGGATTGTCAGGATGCTACAGTTTTGAAACATTTAGTACCTCATTATAAAAGCATCAATGTCAAATTGGTCAAATGTGGTGGATTGACTCCGGCTTTAGAAATGATTGCCAAAGCCCGAAAAATGGGGTTCAAAATCATGATAGGCTGTATGACCGAATCAACTATCGGAATTTCAGCAGGTGCCGCATTAGCCCCATTATGTGATTATGCCGATTTGGACGGAGCCAATTTAATTGCCAACGATGTGGCCAACGGAAGTAAAATTGTAAACGGTACAATACAATTGAACGAAAATCCCGGATTAGGAATCAAATTAATTTAAAATAAGTCCTAAGTTTTTTACCTTTATCAAATCCTAATTCCAAAAATCCTTAATCCTAAATTTTATAATGAGCAAAGTAGTTTTAATCACAGGTGGTTCTTCGGGTATTGGGAAAGCCATTGGTGAATTTTTATTTCACAAAGGATTTACCGTTTACGGCACCAGTCGCAATCCGGATAAAGTCACGAATTCGTTATTCCCCTTAATCGCTTTAGATGTTCGAAATACGGAGAGCATACACCACGCGATTGAGCAAGTGATTTCAGTTTCTAAATGTATTGATGTGGTTATTAATAACGCGGGTGTTGGAATTACCGGACCTTTGGAAGAAATTCCAACCCAGGAAATCAAAAACAATTTTGAAACCAATTTCTTTGGTCCTATAGAAGTGATAAAAGCGGTTTTACCTCAAATGCGTGAACAAAATGCCGGATTAATCATTAATATTACTTCGATTGCAGGGTATATGGGGTTGCCGTATCGCGGGGTGTATTCGGCCTCAAAAGGCGCTTTGGAAATTGTTTCGGAAGCCATTAGCATGGAAGTGAAATCTTTTGGCATCAATGTGGTAAATGTGGCTCCGGGTGATTTTGCTACCAATATTGCTTCTGGACGTTATCATGCCCCGGTAATTCAGGGATCTGCTTATGAAAAGCCTTATGGTAACACTTTAAAACAAATGGATGACCACGTAGACAGTGGCAGCAATCCTGATGAAATGGCGATGGCTATTTACCAAATTATCAACGAAAAGAATCCGAAACTACATTATAAGGTCGGCTTATTTATGCAAAAGTTTTCTATAGTCTTGAAAAGAGTTTTGCCCGACAGAATCTACGAGAGTATGTTGATGAATCATTATAAGTTATAACCAACTTTAAATAGGTTCTCGACTTTGTTATTGAATATGAATATGTAACTTTGCATCAAATTTTGAACACAACTTTTTAATATATAACAATTACGGTATGAAATTTTTTATTGACACAGCCAACTTAAACGAAATCAAAGAAGCACAAAGTCTTGGGGTTCTTGATGGCGTTACAACTAATCCTTCGTTGATGGCTAAAGAAGGAATCACAGGAAAAAATAATATTTTAAAACATTACGTTGACATTTGCAACATTGTAGATGGGGATGTAAGTGCCGAAGTTATCGCTACTGATTACGAAGGTATGATTAGAGAAGGTGAGGAGCTTGCTGATTTGCATGAGCAGATTGTAGTGAAATTACCTATGACGAAAGACGGTGTCAGAGCTTGTAAATATTTTTCAGATAAAGGTGTTAAAACCAATGTTACTTTAGTGTTTTCAGCAGGTCAGGCTTTATTGGCTGCCAAAGCGGGAGCGACTTATGTGTCTCCTTTCTTAGGAAGATTAGATGATATTTCAACGGATGGTTTAGCCTTGATTCAGGAAATTCGTGATATCTATGACAACTATGCTTTTGAAACTGAAATTTTAGCGGCTTCTATTCGTCACACTATGCACGTGGTTAACTGTGCTAAAATTGGTGCCGATGTAATGACCGGACCGTTATCTTCAATCTTAGGATTATTAAAACATCCTTTAACGGATATCGGTTTAGCGCAATTCTTAGCCGACTATGCTAAAGGAAATCAATAGTATACTTAGTATATAGCATAAAAAAACGCTTTTCATTGAAAAGCGTTTTTTTTATATTTTAAACTCATAACTCATAACTCATAACTATTTAAGTTCATCTTCAAAATTCAACTCAAAGACATTAGTAAAAGCATTTTTAATCATCCCTTTATCTCCTAGAATAATTGTTCGGTGCACCTTGGTAATTACCCATTTGGCTTTTAAATCTTCAAAATCGCCACAGCGCAACTCCGTGATGCCGTCAAAAGTATAATTGTTCATCATCTTCTCCCAAGCTTCCTGCGAGTCATTTAGGTTGACACCAACAAACTGGTAATCGGGATGTTTTTTATGAAGGGCTAATATTTTTTTGTGTACCGCTCCAAAATGTGACATGGCATTTTCTGACCAAAAGAAAATAACTGTTTTTTGATTGGCAAAGCTTGAAGATTGAATGGTGTCACCCTCTCGATTGATTAGTGACACATCCGGTAATTTGTTGCCAACGGTAAGCAATTGTATAGCATCTCCAATTTTAAGAATCTCGTTTTTTTGACTTCTGTCGGTAGAATATTTATGATACGTTTCTAGAAAGGCTTTGTTGTTGACCATGTTCTGGTCTTCCAGTAAGTAGGTAAAGGCAATGTTGTTGAGGATGGTGTTTTTTACCTTTTCATTTTTAATCAACGTGTCAGCAATATTCAGTTTGTTGATGTTGGTTTTGAGCGCTAAATCTACTTCGGAGAAATGGTTATGGTAATTTATAGCTCCCATGTTGTTCAGCATGTGTGACAAATACATCACAAAAGGAGAGTAATAAGAAAGGGCTACGTTGTTACAGTCTACCTTTTTACGGAAGTCATAAAACCCATGCGGAATCTTTTCATAGACATCGTTTCCGGTTCTGATTTTGTGAATTAACGGGTAAACTTCTTTTCTTGAATAATAAGGAAAGTCTACAGAAGCTTTGGCATACACATCAAATTCGTCACTCCATTTGATTTCCTCTTTTTTAGTATTGTAAAACTTCTTTGCCGCTTGATAAGAGGAATCTATAGTGTGACTAAACTGATCAATGTCATAGTCAAAGGCTTCGAACAGGTTGTTTTTGTCTTTTTCATTTCGCAAATACTGCTCCATCAAAAAGTTGTTCTTCTGATCGCCACGACCACAAAACACAACGGAACCGTCAAAATCTTTAGAATTGACCCGCACCATGATGCTGTCGTTTTTATCAAAATAAACGTATTGGTATTCCGGTTCGTGTTTAAAGGTATATAAGCCCGGTGCTAGGGAGTCAAACTGAATAAAGAAACGATTGTTTTTGTCGAGTTTCAGAGTGTCAATCACTTCGTTGTCTTTGCAAAAAAGGACATAGGGGGTATTGGGATTTACCACTTCACCACCAAAATAGGCTACGTAGTCACTCCCTTTAAATTCATTTTTACACGAACAGCAAAGAGCGAGCAACGGAAAAAGAAAGCTGAAAGCTTTTATATTTTTAAGCGTAACCATGTTTTCGAAACTAGTAAACAAAAATAACGGGATGTATTGGATTTTACTGTTAATCATTAGTTAAATGTAAATCGCCGTAAATATGCTGTTTTATTGTTAATTATCCAATATTTTTTTGGCGTTGTTGAGCGTTGTTATTTATTTAAGTAAAGAACATAAAGACTATAAAAAAACTGATTACTATTTTACCGAACACTGAACACTATTCATTACTTTTGCACCAAATTTAATAAAAGACAATTCATGCTTACAGTTTCTAATTTATCGGTTCAATTTGGTAAACGAATTTTATTCGACGAAGTAAATACCACCTTCACTCAGGGCAATTGCTACGGTGTGATTGGTGCCAATGGTGCCGGAAAATCTACGTTCCTTAAAATATTAGCCGGAGACATTGACCCAACTTCAGGAAGAGTAATCCTTGAGCCCGGTAAACGTATGTCGGTATTGAACCAAAATCACAATATGTTTGATGAGCATACTGTGTTAGAAACCGTGATGATGGGGAATAAAGTGCTGTATGCTGTTAAAACAGAAATGGATGCTTTATATGCAGATTATGATGATAAAAATGCCGATCGTATAGGAGAGTTGCAGGTGCAATTTGAAGAAATGAATGGTTGGAACGCTGAGTCAGATGCCGGTGCTATGCTGTCTAACCTTGGAATTTCAGCCGATATGCATTACACTTTAATGAGTGAGATGGAAGGGAAAATGAAAGTTCGTGTGTTATTGGCACAAGCGCTTTTCGGCAACCCGGATGTATTGGTAATGGATGAGCCTACGAATGACTTGGATTTTGAAACCATCACTTGGTTAGAGAATTTCTTAGCCAATTATGATAATACGGTTATTGTAGTATCACACGACCGTCACTTTTTAGATTCGGTTTGTACACACATTTCAGATATTGATTTCGGTAAAATAAACCACTATTCAGGAAACTATACGTTTTGGTATGAGTCGAGCCAGTTAGCGGCCCGTCAAAAAGCACAACAAAATAAGAAAGCCGAAGAAAAGAAAGCCGAGTTGGAAGAATTCATTCGTCGTTTCAGTGCTAACGTGGCTAAGTCAAAACAGGCGACGTCTCGTAAAAAGATGATTGAAAAATTAAACTTAGACGAAATCAAACCGTCAAGCCGCAGATACCCTGCCATTATATTTGATGTTGAAAGAGAAGCCGGAGACCAAATCCTGCACGTGCAAAACTTAGCTGCTTCGGTTGACGGTGAAGTGTTGTTTAAGAATGTAGATTTGAATATGGCCAAAGGCGATAAAGTGGTGGTGTTTTCTAAAGATTCACGTGCTACTACTGCTTTTTATGAAATCTTAAACGGCAATATGAAAGCCGATGCCGGTACTTATGATTGGGGTATTACTACCACACAGTCATATTTGCCCAATGATAACAGCGCGTTCTTTACTGACGGCAGTTTGAATTTAGTAGACTGGTTACGCCAGTTTGTAAAAACAGAAGAAGAAAGAGACGAAGTATATGTTCGTGGTTTCCTTGGGAAAATGATTTTCTCCGGAGAAGAGGCTTTGAAAAAATGTACCGTATTGTCAGGAGGAGAAAAAGTACGTTGTATGTTATCGCGCATGATGATGATACGTGCCAACGTCTTAATGCTGGATGAACCAACGAATCACTTGGATTTGGAGTCTATTACCGCCTTCAACAACTCGTTGAAAAACTTTAAAGGATCGGTGTTGTTTACCACTCATGACCACGAGTTTGCTCAAACCGTGGCCAACCGTGTTTTGGAAATCACACCAAACGGCGTTATCGACCGTTATATGACCTTTGACGAATACTTGGATGATGAAAAGATTCAGGAAATGAGAAAGAAAATGTATAATTAAAATATAAATAAACTCCCGCTAAATAGTGGGAGTTTTTTATTTAGCCTAGGTGTGATTTTTATTTATTCTTACAAATAATATTAGCCTTAACTACCTTTAAACGTATTTCAACCTTTGGGAGCACCAGTAAATACAAGGCCTCAGAAACGTCCTGACGAGTTCATCAATTCATCAGGACGAGTTGTTCAACTCATCAGCATCAGTTTTGCAACTCATCAGGACGAATTTGATGGTTCATCAGGACTATTTTTTCAGCGGGTTGGGAGGGATGTTTTTTGTAAGAATAAAATAAGTCGTTAGGATTAATGGGTAACGGCTAACTAATTTTTGATTCCCTCAATAAAAAATACTATTTTTACAACCCAAACAACACTATCATGAGTCAAAAAGTATTGCTCACTTCCAAAGAAGTCAATATCATACTCCATCGTTTGGCTTGTCAGTTAATCGAAAACCACCTCGATTTTTCCAATTCAGTTCTTATCGGTATACAGCCTCGCGGGGTTTCTTTGGCGGTTCGCCTGAAAACTATATTGGAGGAGGAGTATAAGATTCAAAACATTCCGTTGGGATTTTTAGATATAACCTTCTTCAGAGATGACTTCCGCAGAGGGGAAACGTTGGAAGCTAATAAGACCCAAATCGATTTTTTAGTAGAAGACAAAAAAGTAGTTTTTATAGATGATGTTTTATTTACCGGAAGAAGTATTCGTGCGGCTTTGACTGCCATTCAGTCTTTCGGAAGGCCATCAGAAATAGAGCTTTTGGTTTTAATAGACAGAAGATTCAGCCGTCACCTGCCCATACAGCCCGATTATCGTGGCAGACAGGTAGATGTAATCAACGACGAGAAGGTCAAAGTATGCTGGAAAGAGAAGGAGGGGGAAGATGCTGTTTATTTGATTTAAGAATTAGGATTAAGGAATTAGGATTTAGGATTAAGGATTATAGAAGGAACACACAATACTATACAACACAACACACAACTACAATGTCCGAACTATCAGTCAACCATTTATTAGGCATCAAATACCTTCAAAAAGAAGATATTGATTTGATTTTTGAAACGGCAGATCATTTCAAAGAAGTCATCAATCGCCCGATTAAAAAAGTGCCTTCGCTGCGCGACATTACCATTGCCAACATCTTTTTTGAAAATAGCACCCGCACCAAACTTTCTTTTGAACTGGCGCAGAAAAGACTTTCGGCCGATGTGATTAGTTTTTCGGCGGCGCAATCTTCGGTTAAAAAAGGCGAAACACTAATTGATACGGTAAACAATATATTATCGATGAAAGTGGATATGGTGGTGATGCGACACGCCAATCCCGGAGCAGCTTACTTCTTATCACAAAATGTAAAGGCCAGCATCATCAATGCCGGAGACGGTGCTCATGAACACCCCACGCAAGCCTTACTGGATAGTTATTCCATACGAGAACGATTGGGAGAAGTAGCCGGAAAGAAAATTGTCATTGTGGGTGATATATTGCACTCCCGTGTGGCCTTGTCAAATATCTATGCGCTACAAATGCAAGGAGCCGAAGTGAAAGTCTGCGGTCCGAAAACATTGCTGCCCAAATACATTGAAAGTCTTGGGGTAACAGTTGAGCCTAACTTACGTAAAGCATTAGAATGGTGCGATGTAGCCAATATGCTTCGTGTGCAAAATGAACGTATGGATGTGAACTATTTTCCGTCTACCCGAGAATATGCTCAGCAGTATGGCGTAGACAAAGCCTTACTGGATTCACTCAACAAAGAGATTGTCATCATGCACCCGGGGCCGATAAACCGCGGGGTAGAAATCACTTCTGATGTGGCCGATTCCCAACAATCGGTAATTTTAGACCAAGTGGAAAACGGCGTGGCTATCCGTATGGCTGTGATTTATCTTTTGGCCTCCAAAATAAAGCAATAGTACTATGAATGTGATTATAATTGGCGCTAGTGGTATGGTTGGCGGTTTGATACTAAACAAATGCCTGGCCAGTTTTGAAGTGACGCAGGTTACCTCGATAGTCCGTAAACCCACTCAAGTTAGTCATACAAAGCTCAAGGAAATTGTCCATACTGATTTTTTAGATTTCTCTGCTATTGAGGAAGAGTTCAAGCATCAGGATGTTTGTTTTTACTGTATTGGTGTATATACCGGACAGGTTTCGAGAACTGAGTTTGCCAAAATAACGATTGACTATACCCGAGCTTTTGCCGAAATGCTACGCAAGCATAATGAGAAAACCACTTTTTGTTTCTTAAGCGGGCAAGGAGCAGACCGTACTGAAAAGAGTCGTGTACTATTTGCCAAAGACAAAGGTATAGCAGAGAATATTTTATTCAATCTGAAATTTGCCAAAATGCATACTTTTCGTCCGGGCTATATTTATCCGGTGGAGCCGCGACGTGAGCCTAACTTGACTTATAAACTGATGCGACTGTTATATAAACCGCTGTTGCGTTGGTTATTCCCGTTTGCTTGTGTTACTTCGGAACAATTGACTAGTGTTATGGTAGAAGTAGGTTTACACGGCGGACACAAAGAGCAATACGAAAATAACGATATCAGGAAAATTCAAATTATTCCATAAAAAAACCCCGAATTATCGGGGCTTTTTAATTATTCTGCTTTCAAGTTTCTAAGTTGTTTTAGTTTTTCTTTCAAGGTAACTAATTCTTCTTTTTTGAACTCGATGTTTTTCTTTACTTCTTTCACCATTGGATTATCGGCTTTTGCATTGGCAAAGAACTGAATGTTATTTTCCAACTGGAAGATTTCGCCTTGCACTTCATCAATCTTACGCATGAGGAATACTTTTTCGTTGTCCAGTTTGCGGGTATCAGAATGTGCTAAATTGTCTAATTTGTTGGCGTAACGTGCCATTTCATTATCCTTTTTGCTTGAGCTTAATTTTTCAAACAAGGCATCTAATATCTTATTGAATTTCCCTTCAATATGACGACGGGCAAAAGGTACTTTACCAAAACCTTTCCAAGTTTCGATGTGCGCTTTGATAGCATCTAAGTCGGCACGGTGTTCTCCGGTTAGTTCAAAAGTTCTCAGGGTTTCCAAGTACGCTTTTTTGTTTTCAAAAGCCGCTACTTCTTCTTCGTTAACTTCAGATTTTTGTTCTTTCAGTTTTTCGAAATACTCGTTACAAGCTGCTCTGAATTCTGTCCAAAGTTTATCCGACATTTTTCTTGGCACATGACCAATCGTTTTCCATTCTTCCTGTATTTGTTTCAGTAGAGGAGTAGTGTTGGCAAAGTCAGTACTGTCTTTTAATTCAACGGCTTTTGCAACTAAGGCTTGCTTTTTACTTAAATTATCGTTTTGGTCTTTCTTGATATCTTTATAGAATGAATTCTTTAAGATGTTGAAATTTCTAACGGCATTTTTAAAAGCGGTCCAAGTATCTTCATTTACTTCTGAAGGTACTTTACCGGTAGCGAAAAACTGATTGCGTAAAGCTTCCACTTTTTCTATTTGTCCTTGCCAAGCCGAGTGTACGTTTACCTTTTCGGTAGCTAACACTTCGATTTGAGCAATGATTTCCTTTTTCTTTTCCAGGTTGGCTTGCTCTACCTCGCGAAGTTTTTCATATAAGCCTTCACGCTTGTCGTGCATTTGTTTGGTCAGTTCACTGAACCTGTTCCAGATTTCCTCACGGTGATCTCTTGATACCGGTCCGATTTCTTCTTTCCAAATACGGTGTAAATCTTGTAATTCACGGAAAGCTTTGTTGATATCTTCCTCTTTCACTAATTCTTCAACACGCTCAATAATTTTAAGCTTTTGTACCAAATTGTGTTTGAAATCTAAGTCACGGATTTCACGGTCTAAATGAAGAATGTCATAGAAATTCTCTAAATGAAAATGGTAATTGTTCCAAACGTGATTGTAACGGTCTTTAGGAATAGGACCGGCTACTTTCCAACGGTCACGGATGTCATTAAATTTCTTTAACGTAACCGGAATGCTTTCCTGACTGTGGATAAGGTTTTTCAATTCCTCTACTATGGCTAATCTGTTTTCTAAATTCGACTTCAGACTGTTTTGTAAGCTTTGGAAATGATTATTTTTCTTTTCTCTATACTGAGTGTATAATTGATCAAATTTTACTTTTAACGGGAAATGATAATGGAAATCTTCAGTAGTATCAGGGTTTTCTGCATGAAACTCTTCTTTTTTCTCATCAATAAAATGGTAGTATTTAGATAAGAAAGCTTTCTTCAATTCTTCGACATGATCTTTTACCGACATCACTTTCTCTACCACAACTAAATCAGATAACTCATCTACCAATTGCTCCATAGACAAAGTTTCGTAATCCAGCATTGGAATATCGTGACGATCTTTTAACGATTCATCTTCGCTTTCTTCGGCATTAACTTCTTCGATTGCGCTAATGGCGGCTTGGTTATCGTTGTCGGCTACAACTTCAATTGGAGTTGCTGTTTCGGCAATGGCTTCTTCCACAAGAGCTTCTTTCTCTGCAGCTACTTCGATTTCATCTTCTGTAAGTGATTCAGTTAAGGCTGCGACTTCAGCAATAGGTTCTTCAACCACTTCTTCCGTTGGGGTTTCTACTGCTGCTTCATCAATAGCTTCTGCTACTGGCTCTTCAGCCGGAGTTTCTACAACTTCTTCAACAATAGTGGCTGTTACTGTTTCTTCAACAGACTCGATTTCGGCTACGGCTTCCGCTTGGGGTTCCGTTGCTGTTTCTTGATTTTCAGTTGTTGTCACTTCCTGTGATTCACTGACTACGTTTCCATCTGCGTCTTGCAGGTTATCATTCTTTTCTTCTAACATTATATAAAATGTTTTAAGGGTTACACAATATGAGGGCGAAAGATAATAAAGTAGGACTAAAATTCAAAGGAAATCGTTGTTTTCTGTACTACCTCGACATCAATTTCGATTAAAAACAAAAAACGCTATTGAATTCCAACAGCGTTTCTTTGTGAATTAGTACTATTAAACTTAATTAACTAAAACCTTCTTGGTCACGGTTTCGTTATTACCGGATAGTTTTAGGAAATAAAAGCCATTTGGTAAGTTTGTAATAGTATAAGTATTGTTTTGGAATACAGGATTGTCAATGTGTTGAATTATTTGACCGTTGATGGTGATTAATTCAATTTTGTCTAAAGCTGTTTCGCTGCTGATGTTGATAGTACCATTGGTAGCAGGGTTCGGATAAATTTTAACTGAAGCAATTGAACTGAAGCTTTGGTTGTCTAAAGCCGTACAAGCCGCGCCCCAAATTTGACACACATATTCCGGATGATCTATAAACGGATTTCTGTTGCTTTGACGGGTGTAAATGGCATTATTTCGGGCTATTTCTTTAGCACTTACCGGGTCTTGGTTGTTCCAAGTTAATAAGATGTTTAAAAAGGTATTGGAAAAACTGTGGTCACTGGTTCCGTCAAACATAGCTTTAACAGTTGATGAGGAGGAATAAAAAGCAACTAATTGGTCTTCGTATCTTGTCACAAAATAAAACAATAAACGGGCAATATCGCCTTTATATTGGTCAACCGGTTCAAAAACAACTGAACTATAACCGGCAGAATATCCTGAATTTAAATTATTTCCTAATTTAGAACCGTTGGTAGAGGTCCAAGTAGGGTTTGGCACTACACCGTATGGGAAATCATCTCTTTTTGCGTTAACAATCTTGTCTGCCGGTAAAACAAAATGAGCATCAGAATACATTGGTTGAACCCCATTTCCAAAATAACTTTGTGGTATAGTATGTTCTCTGTTAAATAGCTCACATTCGCCACTAGGGTTAGTACCATTGTCTTGATTTCCTCCATTAGCTACTGTACCAAAATTGAAAGGACAATCGGAATACATATCCCAAACGGTACCGTCAGTTCTGACATCTGAAGTTTGATATGTAGTATACAAACCGCTATACCCTCTGTCGATATAATTGTTGCTGATGATTGCTGCTAATTGTGTTTTTAAGGTATATCCTGTTCCTGTAGCCGAATTGTAGTATCCGGTAGGAATAGAGTTGGTTACATTGGTGTTTTTTGAAGTTTCTTGTGCCACAGTAAGCACAGTATAACTTAAGAATAAATAGGTTAAGATTTTTTTCATTTGCTTTTTTATAGTTCTTTTTTACGTTCTAATAGTGCCATGTAAAAACCATCAAATCCTGTGTCTTGGGCAAGGATTTTAGAATCTTTAACAAAGGTAAAGTTTTTACCGTTCTCGGTAGTTAAGAAATGCTTAATTTGTTCCTGATTTTCAGAGGGTAAGACCGAGCAGGTAGCATAAACCAGTTTGCCACCCGGCTTTACAATTTTAGAATAATTTTCTAAAACTTCTGCTTGTACTTTTCTTATATTATCAATAAATTCAGGTTGCAATTTCCATTTGGCATCCGGGTTTCTTTTTAAAACACCTAAGCCACTGCAAGGTGCATCAATTAAGACTCTGTCTGCTTTTTCGTGAAGTTTTTTAATGACTTTGGTTGAATCAATAATCCTGTATTCAATATTGAAAGCGCCGTTTCGTTTGGCTCTTAATTTTAATTGTTTCAGTTTGCTTTCATACAAATCCATGGCAATTAACTGCCCTTTATTTTGCATCAAAGACGCCATGTGTAATGTTTTTCCACCAGCACCGGCACAAGTATCCACCACTCGCATACCCGGTTGTACGTCTAAGAAAGCGGCTACTAATTGGGAAGAAGCATCTTGTACTTCAAACAAACCTTCTTTGAAAGCTTCCGTTAAAAAAACATTGGCTCTTTCTTTTAGTACTAAAGCATCAGGTTGGTCTTTTAAAAATTCCGTTTCGATGTTTAAATCCATTAAAATCGCGCGAAGTTGCTCTTTGGTGGTTTTCAAAGTATTGACACGAAGAATAACTTGAGCTTGTTTGTTTTGTGCGGCAATTTCTTTAGTCCAAATGTCTTCTCCTAATTCTTTTACGCCTAATTCATCCATCCAATCCGGAATAGATTCGCGCATTTTTCTGATTTTGGATAACTCATCAAAACGCCCTTTTATTTTGCGCTCCGGGGTACCTTCCAATTGTCTCCAATCGGGAATCGGATAACCACGTAAAACAGCCCAAACGGCAAATATTCGCCATAATTGGTCTCGGTCAAAAGGTTCTTTTACGCCGGCAATTTCCATGTATAACCTTTTCCAACGTACAATTTCATAGATGGTTTCGGCTACGAACTTCCGGTCGGAGCTTCCCCAACGTTTGTCTTTTTTCAAAGCACGAGCCACAACTTTATCAGCATATTCCCCTTCGTTGAAGATAGCATTTAATGAGTCAATGGTGGTGTAAACTAAATTTCGATGTAATCGCATGGTGTAAAAAAATGAGCCTGCAAAGATATTGGATTTTTGTATATAAAGAAGAAGTATTCTTTAAAACCTTTGTTAAAAGGAATCAAAGAATACTTTTAAGTGTGGACAGGCTTAATATTGTGAGTAGATTCGCTTCATATCGATAATTTCCGGAGCATGAATGACTAATGGAAATTGTTCAATTTTAACCGAACTACTGTCTAAACCAAAACCTTTTTCTTCAGACAAACTGAATTTTTTCATAAAGAAATAGGAGTACATTACTATTTTTTCAAAGAAGTTTAAATCGCTGTCGTTTGATAAGAATTTTTCGGAAAGTACAAATTTGAAATCACCGATGATGTTATTTTTATTCAATGATTCGTATCGACTGGTAATATCTACTTCGCCGTTTTTCACCATATCTTTAATTACTTCTTTGAACATCAAGTTAATTTTGGTTGGTTCTCTAAAGCCTAAATAAAAGTCTATTCGGTATAAATCGTCTTTAATGATTTCATTTACTTTAAACTCTTTACGGTATGGTTCACTCAAAATATTTACGTGGATTAACCAATAAATATCGGCGCGTTTTGGTCTTTTTTGAAGAATAGAATACATTACTTTTTCTTCAATTTCGTCTACGCGATTGGAGTTGGTCATATAAACTAGATGGGTGGCGTATTTTGGAATAGAAAGATCCAAACTTAACTCAGCCAATACTTTTTTATAGGTATCAATTTTGACCATCTTAGTATAGTTCTTGCTGATTTTTTTGGCCAAAAACCAAACAGTCATAATACCGATTAAAACACACGCAATAAATAAAGTTACATAACCTCCATGAGGAAACTTATCTAAATTGGCAATCAAGAAACTAAATTCAATGGCTAAATACAATGTAATTATAGCTCCGATAATGTACCAGGAAACACGTTTCATGATTAAATAATAATTCAGTAATAAGGTAGTCATGATCATACAAAGTACGATGGCTAAGCCGTAAGCCGCCTCCATATTTCCTGATTCTTCAAAATGCAATACGATTCCGATGCAACCCAATAAAAGCAACCAATTTATAGACGGGATGTATAATTGTCCTTTTAAATCGGTTGGGTATTTGATTTTTACCTTTGGCCAGAAATTCAATCGCATGGCCTCATTTATTAAAGTAAAAGAACCACTGATTAAAGCTTGTGAAGCAATAACAGCAGCCATGGTTGCAATTACAATTCCGATAGGCTGGAACCAGTTTTCCATGACTAAATAAAACGGATTGGCATTTTTGCCTCCTAAATTATATAATGTGTCGCCTTGATGTTTAATCAAATAAGCTCCTTGACCGAAGTAATTTAAAACCAAAGTAGCTTTAACAAAAATCCAACTGATACGAATGTTTTTTCGACCACAGTGTCCCATATCGGAATACAAGGCTTCAGCTCCGGTGGTACATAAAAAAACAAAACCTAAAACATAAAACCCATCCGGATGTATACGCAATAACTCGTAGGCATAGTAAGGATTAATAGCTCTAAAAACAGAAAGATTACTGCCAATCTGAATAATACCTAATATACCAAGCATACTAAACCAAATTAACATCATTGGGGCAAAAAACTTACCTACTAATTTGGTTCCGAATTGCTGAATGGTAAACAGTACAACTAAGATAGCAATTACAATAGGCACCGTATTTATTGAAGGATAAAAAGTTCTGATACCTTCAACCGCTGAGGATACGGAAATAGGAGGGGTGATGATTCCATCCGCTAGCAGTGCACTACCTCCAACAATAGCCGGAACGATGAGCCATTTGATTTTTGTTCGTTTCACCAAGGCATACAGCGCAAAAATTCCGCCTTCACCGTGGTTATCAGCACTTAGTGTTATGATTACATATTTAAGCGTAGTTTGTAGTGTCAGTGTCCAAAAGATACAAGATAGGCCTCCTAAAATGATATCCGGATTGATAACATGGTGCAATCCGATTATGGCTTTCATTACGTAGAGTGGGGAAGTCCCAATATCACCATAAATAATTCCTAATGTAACCAGTAATCCGCCTATGGTAAGTTTGCTGTGAAGCTGATGATTATGAGCGCTCATAAATGATTTTTAAAACGGCTACAAATGTACTGTTTTTTTAAAATAATTATTTTTTTAGCGCTTTATTTTTAATGGAATACCCATAAAAAAAATCACCACAATTTGTGGTGATTTTCAGCAACAACTTAAACCTATATTTATTTAACCTAACCTCTTCTGTTTCCTCCGCCATTTCCTCTGGCACTGCCTTGATTTCCTCCACCTGAATTACCTCTTTGGCTTGATATTTCTCTCGGAGCTGAATTGCCTTGAGGCGAATAACTTCTATTGTTCTCCCTTTGTGGAGCACTACTTCTAGGTGATTCATAACTTCTGTTATTTCCTCTAGGTGCACTAGCATTAGTGGTCTCATTTCTTTGATTTGAAAACACACGAGGGGATGCTTCTTGTGTTCTAATCGCTCTTGGAGACTCAGCAATTCCATTATTTCCTCTTGGACTATTTCCGTTTTGACCATAATTTCTTGGAGTAGCATTTCCATTAGACTCTAAAGAACGTGGAGCGTCACTTCTCGGATTGGTTCTCGGCGATTCATTCACAGAAGAATTATCTCTGGTATTTCCACGCTGACTCGGATTTCTTGGAGAATCATTTTTTTTAGTTCCGTTTCCTCTTGTTATTGCACCATTATTGGCATTGCCTCTAGGAGTGTTTACAGCTAATTCATTTCGAGTACCAACAGTTCTTATATTTCTTGTTTTGTCTAACTCATATCGGTTAGCATAACTAGTATTTCTGTGCCCGAAAGAACGATCCGGATAACGGGTTTCATAAGCATTTCCTCTTCTGCCACGATATGAATTATAAGCAGTCTCACATCTTCTGTAATTTACATAATTGTAGTGATGATAATTGTTAATACAAATTCCGATATGACTTCTGTATCTGAAAATCGGATAAGGATTCCAAGTGTAGTAATAAGTTGGATAATAACCCCAATACCAAGTAGAATAGTAAGGACGGTAATTACCTATCCAAAAAGAAGCGTAAATTATCGGAGTTGAAACATATACAGGCTCGTAAATATAATTGGCTCCATACATATACACATCTCCAACCACTTGAACCTGAACTTGATTGTTACGGTCTTTTTGTACTTCAACAGTGGCTACGTCTTGATATGTGTCTCGACCCAAAACCGATTGTATAACAATTAAGTGTGCATTGCCTTCTACGGTTTCAATCACACGTAAATAATCCACTTGGTTGTCTTCGTTTAAATCTAAATTGGAGATTTGTGTCTTTGGATCATTTAATCTTCTTTCAAAGTCTGCTAAGTTTTCAGAATCTCCAAATATAGAAGCAACCGCACGCAAATCTAAATTATCACTGATTTCAGAATTGTTTGCTGTGACCGTAGTTCTATCTTGAGCAAAAACACTTGTAATACTCATAAGCGACAGTATCGATAAAGATAAAATTTTAGTTTTCATAATATAAGTTTTTAATATTGAATAGTTTTTAGTTAATAACCAATTACTGTGCCACTGAATTTTGGTTTTAAGTTTTTAACTAAATATTAACTCAGTCAAAATTTGTATATTCGCTTATATTTCAAGCCTTCCCAATGAAAAAAAAGTTTATTTTTTTTGTACTGTTTTTATTCTTTCTGAGCAATACTTCTCATGCACAAACTTCTCTATCGATTACAATTGATACAGTTTTAAACGAAAAAATAAGTATCAGAGCAATGGTAGTGGATAAGGATAAAGTATGGTATGCCGGAAACAACAATCAAGTAGGTTATTATAATTTTAGAACAGGAGAAAAACTGGAAAAACAAATCAAAAACGATACACTTAAACTGGAATTCAGAAGTATGGCTCAAAATTCAAAAGCTATCTTTATAGCCAATATCGGCAATCCGGCTTTTATATACAAAATGGATAAATCTGATTTAAGTGTGGTAAAAGTATACTCCGAAAATCATGAAAAAGTATTTTACGACAGTATGCACTTTTGGAATGAAAAGGAAGGCATAGCTATTGGTGACCCAACAGAAGATTGTCTATCCATAATAATTACCAGAGATGGGGGTAAATCATGGGAAAAAACAGCTTGTGACAATTTGCCCAAAATAGCTGAAGGAGAAGCTGCTTTTGCGGCCAGCAATACTAACATCTGCATCAAAGGAAATAAGACTTGGGTAGTATCGGGCGGAGTAAAATCAAGAGTTTTTTCTTCTGAAGATAAAGGAATAACATGGAGCGTCACTGAAGTACCAATTGTTCAAGGCAAAGCTATGACAGGAATCTTTACGGCTGATTTTTACAATAAAAACACCGGAATCGTGGCCGGAGGAAATTACGAAGTGCCGGAACAGAATTTTCAAAACAAAGCCATAACAGTTGACGGCGGCAAAACCTGGAACCTCATTGCCGAAAACACCGGATTTGGTTATGCCTCTTGTGTACAATATATACCAAAATCAAAAGGAAAACAAATCGTTACCGTTGGGGCTGGTGGTCTGTATTATTCAGCTGATGGCGGAAACTCATGGAAACAATTGAGTCAAGACAAATCTTTATTTACCATTCGTTTTGCAGATGAACAAACCGCTTTTGCTGCCGGCAAGGACAAAATAATCCGAATAACATTCAAAAAATAAGAGCCCAATGGGGCTCTCTGTTTATTTTCCTAATTTCTTGTCGCGATATTGTTGGAGCAACTTTCTATTAAAGTTTTCTTCTGCTTTTTTGAGTTTTAAAATTTTGACCGGAGAAATGACTCCTTTCAAACTGGTCACAAATTTTTTCTTAGCCTGATATAACTCATCTTCCATGCTTTCCATTTGGCTCAGCATAGCCGAAGCATCTTTTTCGGATAATTTATCAAAAGAATCATCGTCCATTCGGTTTATATAGGCTTTTAATTTTTGTTTTTTAATTTCTTGCTGCTTGTCTTCAAAAGCATTGAACAAGGGCCAAAATTTGGTGGCTTCATCCGGTGTTAATGCCAGTTCATCTGTAATAAAGGCTACTTTTAATGCTTTGATTTGTTCTTTCTTTTCCCGAAGACGACCATTTTGTGCTATAGCAGTCATTGAAATAAAAATTATAAGTAATGTAAATATTTTATTGATTTTCATAGGGTTTAGTCTAAAATATATTGTTCTAAATTGGAGTTGGATTCTAACACTTCTTCAATGTCCTTGTCCTGCAGATTGAAATCAACTTTCATTTTTTCCAAATCTTCTTTATCAAGCAAATTTACAATTTCATCTTCTGAAACTGAAGTGTTATAAGCTAAATAATCTTCTAAAACTGTTGCATCAACGGATTCTTGATTCAAAACATACTGATGATACAAAGGAATTGATATTAATAATACTATCACAGAGGCGGCAACATAATACCATCTTTTTCTTGAACTGAAAATTGAAATAACTTTGGATTCCTGCTTTGGTAACTGCATCAGCACTTTATCCGAAAATGCGTCAAAATAACCCTCAGGTGCTTTAAATCCTGAAGTAATCTTGGGTTCATTATCTAATTTAAAATTATTCATGGCGGTTTGACATATGATAAAGTAAAAGGTTTAATTCGTTTTCATGAAATCTTCAATTTTTTTGACAGCGTGATGATATGATGCTTTCAAAGCACCAACTGAAGTTCCGAGGATTTCAGACATCTCTTCGTATTTAATTTCTTCATAATATCTCATTTTAAAAACCAACTGCTGCTTTTCAGGTAATAGTACAATAGCTTTTTGCAGTTTGAGCTGAATCTCACTTCCGTCAAAATAAGTATCAGCTCTCAAATTATCTACAATTTTACTTTGCATAGCTTCACTGGTAATTCCGTTGCGCTTGGCTTTTTGATTAATAAACGTAATCGATTCGTTAGTGGCTATTCGATACATCCAAGAAAATAATTTGCTGTCGCCTTTAAAATCTTTGAGATACTGAAACACTTTTACAAAGGTATTTTGCAACACATCATCGGCATCGTCATGGTTCAAAACAATGTTTCTGATATGGTAGTATAAGGGACGCTGATATTCGCGTAGGAGCTTTTGAAACGCCTGGTTTTGCGTTTTCGGATTTAATAACTCTTGGATAAAATCCTTTTCTTCCTGCAAAGTATAAATTTAACGGTTGGAATAAAGATAATCGAAAAGGTTTAATCAGTGATAAAATTATGGCGTTTCCACAGAATTAGGACTGGCAACCGAAGAAGTAGCTGTTGGCTGAGCAGACAAAACAGTAGGTTCCGCTATTTCCGCTTTAGGGAAAACCGGAATATAAATTTCGGTAACCCACTTTGAAGGCTGCTTAATATCGTCAATTGTTTTCACATACACTTCGGTATATTTTCCGGCAATGTTTTCTTTTAAATCATTGTCTGCAATATATTTTAGGGCTTTAGACCAAGCTTCCTGAGTATGCGAATAATCGCCAACTAAAGTAGTTTTCAAACAAGTAAACGGCACAATTTCGGCTGAACTCACATCACTTCCCGGCACGACAAATACTTGTTTTTGCGTTGGTGCACAAACCGAAAACGTCACAAAATCATTAGCCACATCATAACGCTCGTATAGTATAAACGGCTTATCCGCCATAGATAATTTATTCTTTTTGAAAAAATGAACCATGCCGGCCATCAAAATTTTAATGTTCTTAGGTACACTTTTAATTTTACAAGAAACCGTTTGCTGCAAACAAAACCCTGAGCTGCGTTGCACTATGCCATTCACTTTAATGGAATAGGTTTTCATCTCATAATCCAGTGTTTTATCCAAATTGCGTAAGCTTTTTTCAAAAGTATCGTTCAATATTGCTGTAACTCCTCCTTTAAAAAAAGTAGTGATTTTGGTAAAAATATCCAGCTGACCACGACTGTGCAGGGTTACTTTGGTACCGCCAACTGTATCCTTGAAGGTCCATGAAACGGTAGCTGTACTGCCGTTAAAATTCATTTTTTGCGAAAGGCTGTCATTTTCTTTGACAAAAACCGTTCTGATAGCTCCATCATCTGAACCATTTTCCCAAGAACAGTTTGCACCGGCACCAACCGTTTTGGCAGGATAAATAAATTTAATCGTATTGCCTTTAATCATATACGAACCAAAGGATTCCCAGTTTTTATAATCGTTAACATAATCAAAAACAGTAGCTCTACGGGCTTTTATTAAACTGCTTTTGGTTACTTTAAAATTTCCTTTTTGGGTAGCAACATAAACCGTTATGCCAATAAAAGCTAAAAGCACCAGCAGGAATATGTATTTCAAAATTCTCAT
Organism: Flavobacterium phycosphaerae; assembly: GCF_010119235.1. Classification (NCBI taxonomy): domain Bacteria; kingdom Pseudomonadati; phylum Bacteroidota; class Flavobacteriia; order Flavobacteriales; family Flavobacteriaceae; genus Flavobacterium; species Flavobacterium phycosphaerae. The sequence continues at coordinate 2,690,518 of NZ_JAAATZ010000001.1, forward strand.
GAATCGATTTTTTGGTGTCACAAAGTTATGAATTTAATGATAGGAAAATAGATTCGTTTTGATATTTACAGATTGTTTATATTTGTTTACAGCCAAATTCAAATTCATGAAAACCACCAGCGAACTTCGAGGCATTTTATTCAGACATTTAGACGGAATTACAACGGCTCCCACAGCTTATTCTCTACACAAGAAAGGAGTATTAGCTTATGTGGCAGAACAACAAAAAGTGTCTTTAACGCAATTGACTGAAAAGTTCAGCGCCAATGAAGGTTATCTCAACGTAGCCTTAAGGGTTCTGGCATCACAAGGCTGGTTGGTGCAAACGATAAATCCTAAAACCGACGAAGTCACTTTTGAGACTAATGCCAAAAGTACTATTGCATTTTCATTGATACCGCTATACGAAGATGTTTTCAATTTAATGCAGTTTACGGAACATTTTCATCCGCGAAAATTTGAAGTCGAGCCTTTTGAAATGCTCAACAATTTGTTTCAAAAATTCAAAGCCAATTTTGGGGTACAATTTTCAGATGATGACAACATTCGTGCTATACAAGAACAAATTTTATATCACATCGAAGGCAATCTGGCGGGCCCAACCATTGTAATGCTTGGCATGACGGGCATGTTTCATAAATACTTTATGGAAACCTCTTTCCGTCCCGAAGAGTTTCACAAAAATCCGGAATGCTTTAAAGAAATATTGGATTTTCTAACGCATTTAAATTGGTTTACCAAAAAAAATGACCATTACCAATTTACCGAAGCGGGCTTGTTTTATGCCAAAAGAGCCACAGCTTATGGTGTAACGGTTTCTTATATTCCAACGTTAAGAAAAATGGATGAACTGCTTTTTGGCAATCCCTCAATACTAAGAAATATTGGAGAACATGATACCGAATTGCATGTCGACAGAGAAATGAACGTGTGGGGCAGTGGAGGAGCACATGCCGAATATTTCAAAATCGTAGACCAAATTATCATCGAATTGTTTAACCGACCTATCGCCGAACAGCCAAAAGGAGTTTTAGATATGGGCTGCGGGAACGGAGCGTTTTTAGAACATATGTTTGATGTAATTGAACGCCAAACCAATCGTGGTAAAATGCTAGACGAACATCCGCTATTCTTAGTCGGAGTTGATTATAACGAAGCCGCTATAAAAGTGACTCGCGCCAATTTAATTAAGGCCGACATTTGGGCTAAAGTCATTTGGGGCGATATCGGAAGACCGCAACTTTTAGCCGAAACGTTGAAAGAAGAGTACAACATCGATCTAAAAGAATTGTTGAATGTCAGAACCTTTTTAGATCATAACCGCATCTGGGAAACCCCAAGGACAATAACGCCTAACAGAGTAAGTTCTTCAACCGGTGCTTTTGCACATCGCGGAAAAAGAATCAGTAATAATCAAGTCGAAGATAATTTATTGGAACACCTTAAAAAATGGGCACCATTTGTAGAAAAATTTGGTTTACTCTTGATAGAATTGCATACCATCGCACCCGAACTCACCGCTAACCATTTGGGTAAAACTGCCGCAACAGCCTATGATGCTACTCACGGTTTTTCCGACCAGTATATAGTAGAGATTGATGTATTGCACAAAATTGCCGCTGAAGCCGGATTATTCTCAGAGGATAAAGTATTTACCAAATTCCCTAATTCAGATTTAGCAACCGTAAGTGTCAATCTTTTAAAAGGAAGATAACTTAATGCTTCATCGTTACTTTGATAACAAACAACATCGCAATAAAAAGCAGAAAAGCAATCAGGATTTTATAACTTCCTTTATAAACCTTGTTGTGTAAGGCTTTGTCTTTTCCGTAAGCAAAATAAGTGGCGATTACAAAAGCTACAAAAAACAGTGCAGCGAATGTCCATTGACCGGTTGTGAACATTTATTTCAAATTTTCAACAAATTTACTCAAATGTATCGGAATGTTGTAATTTGCATTCACTTTAAATTTCAGAAAAATGCAAAAACAACTCAACGCTGTAAAAGAATTTCACACTGCCTTCGGATTGGGCGTAAGCCACGAAATGAGAGGGGATTTAGGCGAGCAAAAAAACCAACTTCGCTTTGATTTAATGAAAGAAGAAAACGAAGAATACTTAGAAGCGGTTCAAAACAATGACATCATCGAAATTGCCGATGCCTTGGGTGACATGCTGTACATTCTTTGCGGTACTATCTTAGAACACGGACTACAACACAAAATTGAAGAAGTGTTTGATGAAATTCAACGCAGCAATATGAGTAAACTAGGGGAAGACGGCAATCCGATTTACCGCGAAGACGGCAAAGTACTTAAAGGCCCAAACTACTTTAAACCAAGTTTTGAAGAAATTTTGAAATAGACCTTTATTTCCCTTTTTCTAAATCACTGATTAGATTTTTCAAACTGTCAACACTGATTCTTTTCCCTCTGATGATTTTGTCTTTGTCTAAAAGATAAATCACAGGAGTAGAGAAGACGTCATATTTTTCGACCGCATTGTTATAGTGGGCACCGTCGTATACATTGATCCAAGGTAATTGATGGTCAGCTATGTACTTCAAGTATTTTTCACCTTCATGCTGCATGTATACACTGAAAATCTTAATGTCTTTGTGCTCTTTCAGTAATTCGTTGTATACGGTAAGTAATTTGGGGATTTCTTTCTGACAGTGACTACAATCCACATCCCAAAAGATAAGTAGCGTATAAGCTGCTTTTACATCGCTCAGCTTGACAAACATTTTATTGACTGCATCGGCATTTTGGTAAAACACCTTGGTCATCTCTTCGCTGTTTTTAGCATTTTCAAATCCCATGGCTTTCATCTTGTCAAAATCCTCCGCCTTAATCATAAACAAGTCCTGAGCAGAAGCGCCTATTAATAATGGTTTAAGTTTATCGGCACGTTTAATGATGCGTTCAATAACATCATCTTCATAGGTGCCCTTGGCTTTGCCGGTTTTAAAATAAGTATCAGACATATATACAAATACTTTGTCTAGCCCCATGATTTCCGACGTTTCGTAAGCATAAGTAAAATGAGCTAGCAGTAATTTATAAAATAAACTCCCCGGTTCAGGTTTATTCATCATTCGGTTAATTTCCACACAAATTGAATCCGGTTGCGCTGGAATCAAAGTGTCAAAATACTTTTTAATTTTTTTATAGAAAAACGGATTACGAAAGGTACCCTCATCACGAAAATTAACTCCATCCCAATAATGCTTTTTATAATAAGTAAAAACAGCAACATCATCCGGCTTTCCTTCTTTGGTTTTCGGAACTTCTTTCAAAACCTTCTCCATCTTAATATTCACCACATCAGCAATATAAGCTCCTTTATTTTTGGCTAAGAAGTTTTCTTCATAATTGACTATGCCTTTTTCAAATTTCAATTGCAAATCAGTTAGTGCCAACGAGTCTTTTTTGGTTTGCAACACAGTTTTTTGTTTGACTTCCTGAAACTCTTTATTCTGTTGGGTAATAAAACGGATATAATCAAAAAAATCATTCTCCATAGCTGAATTTACGGCAGTAAGTGCAGTAAGAATGTTTTCACCGACTTCACTTTTAAGTTCCAGTTTTTGGGTAGTGTCATCAATAAAAAAATCAAAATAAATCGATTTCTGCTGACTCACTAACGAATAAATTCCTTTATCCAATTTGCGTTTACCTTTAAATACTATTTTACCGTTTTTTATACTGGTGCAAGTATCCTTAATCATGGTTTTATCCATTTGATAAAAAGTAAGATACGCCAAACTGTCTTTGCAGTTTTTCATAGTAATGGTAATCTCATAACCCGATTGTGCCGTGCTGTAGAGCGATACCATGCAAAATACAAAACCGAAAAGTAATTTTTTCATAAACAACTTGTTTTGAGTTCTAAAAAATTAAGCCAGTCAAAAATAATTTTTTTTTGAAATAAAGCAATGCCTCAAATTTTAAAGTTTCCTTAAAAAAGAAAAGAGATACGGTTAAGCATCTCTTTCTCATTTATTGTTAAGGGCAATTACGCCATGTTTTCTACATTGGCTTCGGCTAATTTGGCATAAGTACCATTAACCAATTTCTCTCTGATAGCATCAAATGCGGTAAGCGTTTCTTCGATATCAGCCAAAGTGTGCGAAGCGGTTGGAATCATTCGCAATAAGATAATCCCTTTCGGAATTACCGGATAAACCACAATAGACAAGAAGATACCGTAGTTCTCTCTTAAATCATTCACCATTACCATGGCTTCCGGAATAGAACCTTCTAAGTAAACCGGTGTCACACAAGTATTGGTATCGCCAATGTTAAAGCCGTGCGCTTTTAAACCGTTTTGTAACGCATTTACGTTTTCCCAAAGTTTGTCTTTTAAGCTCGGATTGTCACGCAACAATTGTAATCTTTTCAAAGCGCCAACCGTTTGAATCATAGGTAAGGCTTTGGCAAACATTTGTGAACGCAAATTGTATTTTAAGTAATCAATGATATCTTTATCAGCAGCTAAGAAAGCTCCGATACTAGCCATCGATTTAGCAAACGTTGAAAAGTAAACGTCAATTCCGTCCTGACAACCTTGCTCTTCTCCGGCTCCGGCTCCTGTTTTACCAAGGGTACCAAATCCGTGAGCATCATCAACCAACAAACGGAAATTGTATTTTTCTTTCATAGCTACAATTTCTTTCAACTTGCCTTGTTGACCACGCATTCCAAAAACACCTTCGGTAATGAATAAGATTCCACCACCGGTTTCCATTGCCATTTTGGTAGCACGCTGAAGGTTTTTCTCCATGCTTTCCAAGTCATTGTGTTTGTAGGTAAATCGTTTACCCATGTGCAAACGCACGCCGTCAATAATACAAGCGTGAGCATCTACATCATAAACAATGATATCATTTTTAGTAACCAAAGCATCAATAGCCGACATGATTCCTTGGTAACCAAAGTTTAGCAAATAAGCGGACTCTTTCATTACAAAAGCCGCTAATTCTTTTTCCAATTGTTCATGCGCATCAGTGTGACCACTCATCATACGGGCTCCCATTGGGTAGGCCGCTCCATATTTTGCCGCAGCTTCCGTATCGGCTTGGCGTACTTCCGGATGATTGGCTAATCCTAAGTAGTCATTCAAACTCCAGTTTAAAATATCTTTTCCGTGAAATTGCATTCTTGGGCCTAATTCGCCTTCCAATTTTGGAAACACATAATACCCTTCTGCTTGTGAAGCCCATTTTCCTAACGGACCTTTATTGTTTTGTATTCTTTCGAATAAATCTTTTACCATAATCACTTTGTGTTTAAGTCGGTGCAAAAGTAATTATAAATTTAGTTTACTCCTAATCATTATAATCAGAAAATTGTAAACTACAAATTGTTAAAAACCCCATTAAATCAAACCTTACACTAACTGACCAATAGCTTAATAATTTCAAATAAGGTGTCTTTATCCACTGGTTTTGATAAGTATTTATTCATCCCTATTTCAATAACACGGGTCTTTGTGGTCTCCATAACATCGGCCGTTAAAGCAATAATAGGTATTGATTTTTTGTCTTCACCCGCTTCTCCGTTTCGGATGGCTATAGTGGCTTCATAACCATCCATGATTGGCATTTGTAAATCCATTAGTATGATATCATAATCTTTTTGGATAAGTTTTTCAACACCTTCCTGACCATTATTGGCAAAATCAACCGTAGTATTCAGCCACTTTTTAGTAATCATTTTAATTACCATTTGATTCATAGCATTATCTTCTACTACTAAAATAGATTTGCCTTTTAGATCATAGTCGATTGGTTCCGGATGTATTTCAATTGGTTTTTGAACTTCAATGTTTTCATAGGTTAAATCAATGGTGACAACAGTACCTAAATTGATAGTACTGTCGACTTTAATTTTGCCATTATGTAAATTGATTAAATGCTTGACAATATAGAGCCCTAGTCCTAAGCCTCCGTATTTTCTTTTGTTATTGATACTGTCTTGTGAAAACGAATCAAAAATGCTCTTTTCTTTTTCTTTCGAAATCCCTACACCGGTATCACTCACTACAAAAGTCATTTGTACACTATTGTCTTCCTTTTTTTGGGCTTCTAGCTTAAATTTGATAAAACCTTCATGAGTAAATTTAACAGCATTACTCAAAATATTTTGAAGAATCTGACTCGTCCGAGCTAGATCACCTTTTACCATTTGAGGTAAATGCTCTCCTTTTAAAAAACTAAACTCAAGCCCTTTGTCTTTAGCTTGCCGAGCAAAATTATTAGCAATATGTTCTGCAGTAGTAACAATATCAAATTCGGCAAATTCAAGCTTAATTTCATCTTTTTCAATTTTAGAAAAATCTAAAATATCATTTATCGAGTTTAATAAACTATAGGTGGAATATTTGATGATTTGACTGTTACTTTTTATCTGTTCAACATCGGTGTCATTACCAATAACTTTTACCGTATTCAAAATAGCATTCAAAGGAGTACGCAATTCGTGACTGATATTAGATAAGAAATAAGATTTTAATTCATTCATTTCCTCAGATTTTTGAAGGGCTTCGGTTTGCAATTCTTCTCGTTCATTTTTTAGATTACGAATCAAATTAGCCATCGATAGCGAAAGAAAAATCACTTCCAATCCGGTTCCAAGTTTTGAACCATTTTCCGTCCAAAAAGTAAGAGGTAGTATACTGAAATTTTTAAGAATGAAAACAACAAAACCTGCTATAAGAAAGAAAATACCTGTTGCAAAAAAACGATCAATCTTTTTAGTTTTAATGAAAATAATAGCCTGTGATGCAATGATTAATAATAATAAAATTAGCCCAAATCCATTAACGAGCGGATAAGAATAAGCATGTTCAGGAAGTATAAAAAGTGATACTACCAGTAAAAAGTCTATAGCATATAAAACATAAAAAGCTTTGTCTATGTATTTGTTAATTTCCCAAATCTTTAAATACACTTGAGCATATCGGCCCAAGAAAAAATTAGCAAAACAGGCAAAAATTACGACCGCATGTATTGAAAACCAACCAGCATCCGGAGTTATAAATTTATAAAAGTAACCATCTATAGCAAATTGAAGCAATCCTATGAAAACAACGTAGAAGCTGTAAAAAAGGAAAGTTCTGTCTCTCATGGCAAAATAAAAGAAGAAATACAGAATTGCAGCAATAAGCAGTATTCCATAAAAAAAGCCAAAAACAAATTGTTCAAATGTTGTTTCTTCTAAAATATCCTCAGACGAATGAAGCACTAATGGCATAGAGAGCTGCTCACCATCACTTTTAACATGCAAATAATATTCTTGCATTTCGTTGGGTGCGAGATTTATTTTAAATATTGTCTTTCTGACTTTATAACTTCTTTGGTTAAACGGAATAGCATCTCCGCTTATGTATTTGGTTACACTGTTGTCATTTTTTAGGATAAATAATTGTGCAAAGTCAGTTATCGGTCTGGCTGTCTCCAGAAAGTAATTTAATTCATTAGAGGTTGAATTTTTTAATTTAAAACGTATCCAAATGTTGTGATTGGTAAATCCAAAGTCCATGTTTTCCATTGTCATTGGAGAAAACGTGAAGGCTTTGATATTTCTAATTTGATCCAATGACACATCAACTTTCCCTACATCAACATATTCGGCTTTGCTGTATATGGATGTTACCTTTTCAGGGTTTGAAGATTTTAGTATGTATTGGGCAGATATTTTTGGAGATAGAATGAATAAAATTAGTAAGCTAAAGAACGATATCCAATTATTTATAGCAATAGTTTTTCTCATGGGGGCTGTTTAGACAAAATAAATACGAAAATAGAAGAGGAGTGGTTTAAACAAATCTTAAAATAGTCAAAAGTTAGTATTTAATCGGGAAAAAATAATTTTTTGAAAGTAAAATCACAACTAACATGATGCCTCTAATTTATTTTTTGAGAACTGTACTACTTTTATTTTTACAGGCTTGATATTCTTTTCATCTTTGTCTTTCAATAATTAAATTTTGTCATCATGCAACTCGTCTTTGCTTCTAATAACAAAAATAAAATCAAGGAAATACAACTGTTACTCACTGAATCCATTCAAATTTTAAGTCTACAAGACATTGGCTGTTCAGCCGATATTCCCGAAACAGCTGATACTATTGAAGGCAATGCCATTTTAAAAGCCAATTACGTTACTGAAAAGTTCGGGTATAATTGTTTTGCCGATGATTCGGGTTTAGAAGTACAAGCTCTAAACGGTGAGCCCGGTGTATATTCTGCACGTTATGCCGGCGAACAAAAGAACGATAATGACAATATGGATAAATTGTTGGAGGCTTTGAAAGATAAAACCAACCGAAAGGCCAATTTCAAAACAGTCATTTGTTTAAATCTAAATGGGAAACAACACCTTTTTACCGGAATCATCAACGGTAAAATTATCGAAGAAAAAACAGGAAATAATGGCTTTGGCTACGACCCGGTTTTTGTACCCGAAGGTTACGCTAAAACCTTTGCAGAGTTGACCATAACCGAGAAATCAGCCATAAGTCACCGCGGCCTAGCAGTAAAGCAATTAGTTGATTTTTTGAAATAAAAACCACGTTTCTCGACTTATCCCTAATCCCTTTCCCAATACCGATTTTGTAACTATTTAATTATCAATACGTAACAAATTAGGGTATATGGTATTTATAGCCTACCTTTGCACCCAATTTAAAATACAATATGAATAAATTTGAACAATTAGGTCTGAATGAATCGTTACTGCTGGCGATCAAAGATCTAGGATTTGAGAATCCGTCAGAAGTGCAAGAAAAAGCGATTCCGGTACTATTGGAACAAAACACTGACTTAGTAGCTTTAGCACAAACAGGAACAGGGAAAACGGCAGCATTTGGTTTTCCGCTAATTCAAAAATTAGACGCCGAAGACAGAAGTACGCAAGCGTTAATTTTATCCCCAACCCGTGAGCTTTGCTTACAAATCACCAACGAAATTAAACAATACTCAAAATATGTAAAGGGTTTACATACAGTGGCAGTTTATGGTGGTGCAAGCATTACAGAACAAGCCCGAGAGGTAAAACGTGGAGCACAAATTATTGTGGCTACTCCCGGTAGAATGCAAGACATGATTAATCGTGGTCTTGTTAACATTAAAAACATCAATTTCTGTATTCTGGACGAAGCAGACGAAATGTTAAACATGGGATTCTATGAAGATATCGTTTCGATATTATCAGACACTCCCGATGAGAAAAACACTTGGTTGTTTTCAGCCACCATGCCTGCAGAGGTAGCACGAATTGCTAAAAAATTCATGCACGATCCGGCTGAAGTAACCGTAGGAACTAAAAACTCAGGCTCAAAAACAGTATCGCACGAATTTTACTGTGTAAATGCCCGTGACCGTTACGAAGCACTGAAAAGATTAGCTGATGCTAATCCGGACATCTTCTCGGTAGTATTCTGTAGAACTAAAAGAGACACGCAAGCTGTAGCCGAAAAACTTATTGAAGACGGTTACAATGCAGCGGCTTTACACGGCGATTTATCTCAAGCACAACGTGATGGGGTTATGAAATCGTTCCGTGGACGTCAAATTCAAATGTTGGTGGCAACAGACGTTGCGGCTCGTGGAATTGACGTAGATAACATTACTCACGTAGTAAACTATCAGTTGCCGGATGAAATTGAAACCTACAATCACCGTTCTGGCCGTACAGGTCGTGCCGGTAAGTTGGGTACTTCTATCGTAATCATCACCAAAAGTGAATTGCGTAAAATCTCGGCTATCGAAAGAATCATCCAACAAAAATTCGAAGAGAAAACTATTCCTAGCGGAATTGAAATCTGCGAAATCCAATTATTACACTTAGCCAACAAAATCAAAGATACCGAGGTAGATCACGAAATTGACAACTACCTTCCGGCTATCAACGAAGTACTTGACGGTTTATCAAAAGAAGAACTAATCAAGAAAATGGTATCCGTTGAATTCAACCGATTCATTGCTTACTACAAAAAGAAACGTGACTTATCTGGTGAAAAAGGAGAAAGAAGCGAAAGAGGTTCGGAACCGAGAGAAATCAGAGCCGGAGACCCTGTTCGTTACTTTGTAAACATTGGCGCACGCGACGATTTCGATTGGATGCAGTTGAAAGATTTCTTAAAAGAAACGTTAGATTTAGGTCGCGATGACGTATTCAAAGTGGATGTAAAAGAGGGGTTCTCTTTCTTCAACACTGATGGCGAACATACTGAAAAAGTAATGTCAATACTTAACGGTTTCGATTTAAACGGAAGACGTATAAACGTTGAGATTTCTAAAAATGATGGCGGAAGTCGTGAGCGTCGTGACCACAACGGAAGAAGTAGTGGTGGTGAAAGAAGAAGCTCAGGCGGATTTGGCGGCAGAAGTTCAGCTCCAAGAAGCGGTGGCGGTAGCTTTGGCCCAAGAAAAGAAGGTGGTTTCCGTAGCGACAGAAATTCATCTCCAAGAGAAGGCGGATTCAAAAAAGAACCGGGTTCTTTTCAAAGAGAAGAAAGAGCCCCAAGACGTTCTTCTGAAGGAAATTCAGAAAGACCGGCCGGACGCTCTTTTGAAGCAGCCAAAAACAGAAGACCAAGAAGAAGTTAATACTTCTAATCTATAGCATGCCAACTCCGTTTTTACTCACCAAGTGGGATAAAAACGGAGTTTTTTTATTCCCAAATCCCAAATTCATAATTCCTAATTCGTAATTCCTAATTCTTAATTAGAACAATAGAGGTGAAAACCTTGTTTACAAAGGTGTATACTTCATTTTGTTAATTTTGTTCTAATTCTCTAAACAAACACTAAAATATCTTAAAAGAGTTTCATACTTTTAAACCATCAAAAACTGCCATGAGATATTTTACCGTTTTACTTTTTATTCTTTTCTCCTTAAGTGCCGCAGCACAAGACAATCCGATTGTTCAAAAGGTTACCGGAACCATCATCAATGACAACTCACTGTTACCCATTGCCAATGCCAATGTTATTAATGTCAATAAGGTTAAAGGAGTCGTAACTAACGGTAAAGGTTTTTTTGAATTAGAAGTCAGTGTAAGCGATACGTTGCACATTTCCATTTTAGGCTATCAATCCCTACGCATAAGAGTGACCAATGACTGGTTGAAAAACGGTACAGCCAAAATAATGCTGACCGAAAAAGCCATTGCCCTAGAAGAAGTTATCGTAAAAAAGTATGATTTAACCGGCTACCTCGAAGTAGATACCAAATTAATTCCCGAAAAAGAAAATTACCGTTACAGCATTTCCGGGCTGCCACAAGGTTATGAAGCTGGGGAAAGTTCGCCCAACGCTTTTACCCGCGTTTTAGGGTCTATCTTCAATCCCGCCGATGCACTCTATAATTTCTTTGGCAAAAAACCTAAAGAGCTCAAGAAATTAAAAGCCATGAAAAAGGATGATACCGTGCGCAATCTGTTAGAATCAAAGTTTGACAGAGAAACGATTTCAGTATTATTAGGCATAGATAAAAAAGAAATTGCTGAAATACTCCAACATTGTAATTACTCCGAATCGTTCATCAAAACCGCCAATGATTTGCAAATCATGGACGCTATCAGCGAGTGCTACGAACAGTATAAGGTCTTAAAGAAAAAGTAGTGTTCGCTTTTTTGAAAGAATATAAAAAAACACTATGGCAACTCTTTTTTGCATGGTTTTTTATATTGATGTTCAAAATTACTTTAAAATATAGTTCTTTTGACTCAAATGTTGCTTTTCTTCAAATAAAACAGACTGAAGTCAATTCGGTTTTTCTTTATCTTTTTATTTTTTATGTACATGTCTGCTCGGCTATTTTTTCCTTATTAGCTGGTTTTACACAATTTGACAACCATATTTTAATAACTAAAAAAGGGATTCATAAAGCCATAGGAAAATGCTATGTCATAGTAGTATTGTTTCTTGCAGCACCTTCCGGTTTCTTTATAGGTTTATTTGCGAATGGGGGGGTTATGCTAAAATTTCTTTTGTTGCATTGGCTGTTCTTTGGTTTTATTTCACACTAAAAGCTTTTTTAGCTATAAAAAAAGGAAACGTTAATCGGCATAAAAAGTGGATGCTGCGTAGTTTTGCTTTGGCATTTTCAGCTATAACTTTGCGCTTGTGGAAAGTCATTTTGGTATATTTGTTTCATCCGGCTCCTATGGATGTGTATCAGGTTATTGCTTGGCTGGGATGGATTCCAAATCTTATTGTGATTGAATATTATATTTTTAAAACTCAAAACCAATGAAAAAAGCAGTTGTTTTTTTAGTGTTGTTTTTCTTTTTCTCTTGTAAAAAAGAGAAACCTGAAGTGGTCGATTCTATTGTGAAAGTAGATACTAATCAAGCATTATATGGAAATTGGGTAGGCGATTTTGTTGTTGTTGAAAGCGATAGTTTAGTTGAAGAAACGGGTTATATGTTTACCAACAAAATAAATCTAGTCATCAAGAAAATTGAAAACAATAAGGTTTACGGACAAAGCATAGTAGCTGGTAATTCCAGACCGTTACTGGGCGAGATTACAACGGTCAACGGTAAGCCTGGTTTTATTTTGAAGGAACCGGGAGACAGAAAGGATGATGGTCGATTTGAGTTTACTTTTTTCAATGATACCATAAAAGGAAAATGGTTGGCAAACGATAAAAAAAAATATCCGGTTTGGGAACGTGGATTTGTATTAACCAAACAAGTGTTTAGATACAATCCCAAACTAATGCTGCCCGAAGATGGTGATTATATTGATTGGTTCAGCGGAAGAACAGACAGTATTGCAGAGCCGGGTGAGGAAGCACTATATAGTGAACTGTACCGCAGTGCCTCAGATGTTATAACCAAGTTGAATGCTTCTACAACTATATTAAATGAAAGTGATTTGAAAAACTTAAAGAAGTTAGAACTTGAAATTATCCGCAATACCATTTTTGCCCGACATGGTTATACTTTTAAAAAGAAAAGCTTCCGACAGTTTTTTGATCCGGTAGATTGGTATATTCCGGTTACCGATGATATGTCAGGCAAACTGACCTTAATTGAGCAAAAAATATTGTTTTATTAAATCGCTTTCAAAAATATGCCGAAGATAATTATGATAGTTTTGGACGATAGTTATGGCTTTGAATAATAGCGTTCCTCAATTCGTTTAATATCTTTTATCGAATTCTTTGCCCAAAGCAACCGCTTCTCCAACAATTCCTCTTCACTGAGTTGCCAAGCTACATTCGATTGACGTAGGCGAGTGGTAATATCCTGAATGATAATAGCTGCAGAAACCGATATATTCAAACTCTCTGTAAAACCTACCATCGGTATTTTCAAAAATCCATCGGCCTGAGCCATTACTTCCGCTGAAAGACCTTCTTTTTCAGTACCAAAAAATAAGGCACTTTTTTGACTGATGTCAAATTCATGCAACAAACACGAATCATTATGCGGCGTAGTAGCAATGATCTGATACCCTTTACTTTTAAGCGTTTGAATGCAATCGCCAATGGTGTCAAACTTGTTAATGTCCACCCATTTCTGAGCTCCCATCGCAATTTCCTTGTCAATGTTTTTGCCAAAACGTTGCTCGACTATATTAATTTCCTGTATCCCAAAAACTTCACAACTACGCATCACCGCACTGGTATTGTGAAATTGGTACACATCTTCCACAGCAATGGTAAAATGATTGGTTCGGTTAGCCAGTACGTTGGCAAATCGCTCTTTGCGGTTATCCGTTAAAAATTCTTCAAGGTAAGCAAGATAGTTATGATCCATCGCGGTAGTCATTTTGCCAAAAATACTAATTTGTCTACTCATGAACAAATAGCACTCCGGAAGAAAAGAATACCCTGTTTTTAATTTCTCTAGATTGCCTCTAGATTGCTTCTAGATTGCCGCTAGATTGCTGCTAGAGTGCCACAACATTGCGGCAAGACCTTTTCATAGTGCCATAATGGCTATGTATTATCGGGATTATTAATCAAAACGGCTATTTTTGAAGGTAAAATAAACTGTGATGAAAAAGAAAGTAGTCGTATTAACCGGTGCCGGAATTTCAGCCGAAAGCGGTATCAAAACCTTTCGTGATGCCGATGGTTTATGGGAAGGTCATGATGTGATGGAGGTAGCCTCTTATGAGGGTTGGCTCAAAAACAAAGCTTTAGTGCTCGACTTTTACAACCAAAGAAGAAGACAACTCAAAGAAGTAATCCCCAATAACGGTCATTTGGGGTTAGCCAAATTAGAAAAAGACTTTGAGGTGCACATCGTCACACAAAACGTAGACAACCTACACGAGCAGGCGGGGAGTAGTAACGTTTTGCATTTGCATGGCGAGTTGCTGAAGGTGCGCGGCGACTACCCTTTGGCAAAACATATTTTAGATTGGTCTTCTGATTTGCACATAGGAGATAAAGATATTGATGGGCATCAGTTACGACCCCACATTGTTTGGTTTGGTGAAATGGTACCTGCTTTAGACGAAGCGGTAAGTATCACACAACAAGCTGATTATTTAGTAGTAATTGGCACTTCACTTCAGGTATATCCCGCGGCGGGTTTGATGCATTATGCCAATAAAAATGTTCCGGTTTTTTACATCGACCCCAAGCCGGCCACCATTTACGATTTACAAAATCCGTTAGAAATCATTCCGATGAATGCCACCGATGGTGTGCCTTTTTTGAAAGAAAAATTGATGTCGTTAAAATGAAAAAACTCATAACTCATAACTTATAACTTATAACTTATAACTATTTTTGCAGCACAACACGATTCCGAAATAAATTCAGAATAAACAACACAACTCATGGCACTCACACCCCTAAATGCTGTTTCTCCTATCGACGGAAGATATAGAAGCAAAACCAAATCTCTTTCCGTTTATTTCTCAGAAGAAGCTTTAATCAGATACCGCGTACTGGTAGAAGTGGAATACTTTATTGCTTTGTGCGAAGCCGATTTACCACAGTTGAAAGGCGTAAACCGTAATTCCTTTGAAGGATTGCGCAAACTCTACAAAGACTTCACTACCGAAGACGCCCTTTGGATAAAAGAAACCGAAAAAACGACCAATCATGACGTAAAAGCGGTAGAGTATTTTATCAAAGATAAATTTGAAACGCTAGGTTTAAGTGAGTTCAAAGAGTTTATTCATTTCGGACTAACATCACAAGACATCAACAATACCGCCATTCCACTTTCGGCCAAAGAGGCTTTTGAAAAAGTGTATTTACCGAGTCTGATTGCTTTGATTGCCAAACTAAAAGACCTGAGCATGGAGTGGAGAGATATTCCCATGTTGGCAAGAACCCATGGGCAACCGGCTTCGCCAACACGTTTAGGAAAAGAAATTTTAGTATTTGTTGAACGTCTCGAAGAACAAATGCGCTTGTTATTTAATATCCCATTTGCCGCCAAGTTTGGAGGGGCCACCGGAAACTACAATGCCCATCGGGTAGCCTATCCTAATGTGGATTGGAAACAATTCGGGACAACTTTTGTAGAAGATACTTTAGGCTTACAACATTCCTTCCCAACTACACAAATAGAACATTACGATCATTTTGCAGCCTTTTTTGATGCCTTGAAAAGAATCAACACCATCATTATCGATTTAGACCGAGATATCTGGACGTATGTTTCGATGGATTATTTCAAACAAAAAATCAAAGCCGGAGAGATTGGTTCTTCTGCTATGCCGCATAAAGTCAACCCAATCGATTTTGAGAATTCCGAAGGAAACTTGGGCATTGCCAATGCTATATTTGAACATCTTTCTGCTAAATTACCAATTTCAAGATTGCAACGTGATTTGACCGACAGCACAGTATTGCGAAACATAGGTGTCCCATTTGGTCATACAATAATAGCTTTTGATGCCACCTTAAAAGGACTCAATAAGTTACTGTTAAACGAACCCAAATTTGCTGAAGATTTAGAGAAAAACTGGGCGGTTGTAGCCGAAGCCATTCAAACAATTTTACGAAGAGAAGGCTACCCCAATCCGTATGAAGCTTTGAAAGGTCTTACCCGAACTAACGAAGTAATGAACAAAGAATACATTCATGCTTTTATTCAAACGTTAGCCGTTTCTGAGGATATTAAAGCTGAGTTGCTTGAAATTACCCCGGCCAATTACACAGGGATTTAACCGCACGGAACAGTAGTATAAACAAGAAAGACCTAATTAATCTTAGGTCTTTCTTGCTTTTATTTATAAGATACTCTTATCTCGAATAATTCGGAGCTTCTTTAGTTATCGTTACATTGTGAGGATGACTTTCGGTAATACCACTCGAAGTGAGTCGGATAAAGCGTCCGGTTTCCTGCAGGGTTGGAATGTCTTTGGCACCGCAATAACCCATACCGGCTCGAAGTCCGCCCACAAACTGTTGCATACTTTCGTTTAATTCGCCTTTATATGGTACACGACCTACAATGCCTTCCGGAACCAGTTTCTTGATATCATCTTCCACATCTTGGAAATAACGGTCTTTAGAACCTTCTTGCATCGCTTCAACAGAACCCATTCCACGGTAAGACTTGAATTTTCGACCTTCAAAAATAATGGTTTCACCCGGTGATTCTTTGGTTCCGGCTAATAAAGAGCCCAGCATAACACAATCTGCACCGGCAGCAATCGCTTTTGGAATATCACCGGTATAACGAATCCCGCCATCAGCAATAACGGGAACACCTGTGCCTCTTAAAGCTGCAGCAACTTCTAAAACCGCTGAAAATTGAGGAAATCCAACTCCGGCTACCACTCGGGTCGTACAGATAGAACCTGGTCCGATACCCACTTTCACAGCATCGGCACCGTTTTGCGCCAAATACAGCGCCGCTTCAGGAGTAGCAATATTACCAACAATAACATCCAACTCAGGGAATTTAGCTTTTACTTGTTTTAATATATCTACTACGCCTTTGGTATGACCGTGAGCCGTATCAATAATTACCGCATCAACACCTGCATTGACAAGCGCAGTGGCTCGTTCAACAGCATCAGCCGTAACACCAAGGGCAGCCGCTACTCTAAGTCGACCGAATTTGTCTTTATTGGCATTAGGTTTTTGTGTAAGCTTAGTAATATCTCTGAAAGTGATTAAACCGATTAGTTTATTAGCGGCATCCACTACAGGTAATTTTTCAATTTTATTTTGTTGCAGTATGCCTTCCGCTTCTTGCAACGTAGTACCTTCGGCAGCTGTTACTAAGTTCTCGGAAGTCATTACTTCGGTAATCATTCGAACATTGTTCTTTTCAAAACGCAAATCACGGTTAGTTACGATACCTTTTAATATCTTGTGATCATCTACTACCGGTATACCGCCTATACCATATTCGCGCATAGCCTGTTTAGCATCGCCAACAGTAGCGGTTAGGGGCAAAGTAACCGGGTCGATAATCATACCGCTTTCGGCACGTTTTACTTTACGAACTTTGGCCGCTTGTTGCTCAATGGTCATGTTCTTGTGCAATACGCCAATACCACCTTCCTGAGCCATAGCAATAGCCATCGCGCTTTCGGTAACGGTATCCATCGCTGCGGAAACAATTGGAACGTTTAAGGTAATGTTTTTAGAAAATCTGCTTTGAATACTGACTTCACGCGGAAGTATTTCAGAATAGTTCGGGATAAGCAAAACATCATCGTAAGTAAGACCTTCACCGATGATTTTAGTGGTGTGTGCTTTCATGTTGCAATTTGTAGTTGTAGTTAAATTGCGAGCAAATATAGTTAAAAATTATGAATTAAAAGTCAGATTCAAGGAATAAGAATATTACGCTATTACCCGTAATTCATAATTCGTAATTCATAATTCCTTAGTGGTATTGACTAAAAATCTTAGTGGCCTCGTTGTAGGCACTTTCAAAACTCATCGGACTGGTGTTCGTGTTCGCTTTTTGTTCAGTAAAATAGGAGAGAAGCTTTTCTGTTGGCATATTGCCGGTTAAATCGTCTTTGGCCATCGGGCAACCTCCGAAACCTTGAATGGCTCCGTCAAAACGAACACAGCCCGCTTTATAGGCTGCATCAACTTTTTCGTGCCATTTATCCGGAGTTGTGTGTAAATGAGCACCAAATTCAACAGAAGGGTATTTCGGAATCAAGTTAGAAAACAAATAATCAATCACTTCCGGGGTAGAACTGCCCACCGTATCAGAAAGCGATAGTATTTTCACACCCATGGTAGCCAATTTTTCAGTCCATTCGCCAACGATATCTACATTCCAAGGGTCGCCATAAGGATTACCGAAGCCCATAGAAAGATAAGCCACAACTTCTTTATTGGAAGCCCCTGCTATGTCTAATATCTCTTGTAATGTAACTAAACTTTCGGCTATGGTTTTATGGGTATTCCGCATCTGAAAGTTCTCGGAGATGGAAAACGGAAAACCTAAATATTGAATTTCTTTATGGGTGGAAGCTATCTGAGCGCCTTGGGTATTGGCAATGATAGCTAATAATTTGCTTTGGGTTTGTGACAAATCCAGTTGGGCCAATACTTCAGCGGTGTCCTGCATTTGCGGAATAGCTTTGGGCGAAACAAAACTTCCGAAATCAATGGTGTCAAACCCCACCCGTAATAGCGATTGGATGTATTGTACTTTGGTTTCGGTAGGAATAAAAGCTTTGATACCTTGCATGGCATCGCGCGGACATTCTAT
This sequence comes from Flavobacterium phycosphaerae, assembly GCF_010119235.1. NCBI lineage: Bacteria > Pseudomonadati > Bacteroidota > Flavobacteriia > Flavobacteriales > Flavobacteriaceae > Flavobacterium > Flavobacterium phycosphaerae. Next base: position 2,709,196 of record NZ_JAAATZ010000001.1, read on the forward strand.
AATTTTAATCGTTGGGCTCAAAGTTTAGTGTTGTAAAGGGGCTAAGGTACTAAGATTTTTTCAGTATTGCACGGTTGATTTCTTTAACCAAATTAGGGCCTTCATATATAAACCCGGTGTAGAGTTGTACCAAGCTGGCACCGGCGTCCAGTTTTTCCAGGGCATCTTCAGCCGAGTGAATACCTCCCACACCAATAATAGGAAAGGCTTTATTACTTTTCTCTGAAAGAAACCGAATCACTTCAGTAGACCGCTTAGTCAAAGGTTTTCCGGATAACCCTCCCGTTTCGGTTTTGTTTTCGGATTGCAAACCTTCTCTTGAAATGGTAGTGTTGGTAGCTATAACACCGGCAATTTGAGTTTCGTTAACGATATCGATGATGTCTATTAATTGTTCCTCTGTCAAATCGGGGGCAATTTTTAAAAGAATAGGCTTCTGTTTAGGTTTCGACAGGTTGGTGTTTTGCAAGGTTTGAAGTAAAGCTGTCAACGGAGCTTTGTCTTGTAATGCTCTCAGGTTTGGGGTATTGGGTGAACTTACATTCACTACAAAATAATCAACATAATCAAACAAAGCTTCAAAACAAATGAGATAATCCGAAGTAGCATTTTCGTTTTCGGTTACTTTATTTTTTCCGATGTTACCGCCAATCAGTATTCCTTTGTTTTTCATCAGTCGCAATACAGCCGCATCTACGCCTCCGTTATTAAACCCCATTCTGTTGATAATGGCACTGTCTTCTTTCAATCGGAACAAGCGTTTTTTAGGATTACCGTCCTGAGGCTTTGGAGTTAAGGTTCCTATTTCAATAAAACCAAAACCAAAGTGGGAAAGCTCCCTATACAATTTAGCATCTTTATCAAAACCGGCTGCTAATCCAACAGGATTTTTGAATTTCAAACCAAATACTTCTCTCTCTAAACGAGTATCTTTAACTTCATAAAGAGCTTTTAAAAGTGTTGAAACAAAAGGGATTTTGGAAATAAATTGAATAAACCTAAAAGAAAAGTGATGTACTTCTTCCGGATCAAACCAGAATAAAATGGGACGAATGAGTAGTTTGTACATGTGTAGTTGTGTTGTGTTGCAAATGTAATAAATCTATATGATTTGTAAATTTGATGCCGTGTTAATTTGAAAATTATATACTACGGATACAATTTTTAAATCTTCAAATTAAATACTACTTTAGCGAATCAATAGTTGCAACATGATTTCAGACCAACAGTTTCAAAAAGAACTAAATATAATTATTCAAAACGGCATTCGCGAGGATATAGGTCCCGGCGATTACAGTTCGTTAGCTTGTATTCCGCATACTGCTCAAGGGAAAGCGAAACTTTTAGTAAAAGATAACGGCATCATAGCCGGAGTAGCTTTTGCCAAAATGGTATTTGAAAATGTAGACCCAACATTAATCATGGAAACTTTTATTGAAGACGGTTCTGTCGTAAAACACGGGGATGTAGTATTTCATGTTTCAGGTAGTTCCCAATCTATTTTAAAAGCGGAGCGATTGGTGTTGAATTCAATGCAACGTATGTCAGCTATAGCTACTAAAACCAACCAATATGTGAAATTATTGGAAGGAACCAAAACCAAAATTCTCGATACTCGTAAAACCACTCCCGGTTTCCGCGCTTGCGAAAAGTGGGCCGTGAAAATTGGAGGAGGCGAGAACCACCGTTTTGCGTTGTATGATATGATAATGCTCAAAGACAATCACAATGATTTTGCAGGAGGTATTTCGCATGCCATTACTAAAACCAAAGAGTTTCTACAATCACATCAACTCGATTTGAAAATTATTGTAGAAGCCCGTAACTTAGACGAGATTAAAGAAATCCTTCAAAACGAAGGAGTGTATCGTATTCTGATTGACAACTTCAATTTTGAAGATACCAAAAATGCAGTTGCTTTGATAGGCAATAAGTGCCTGACTGAATCCTCAGGAAACATCAATGAAAATACCATTCGCCAATATGCTGAATGTGGTGTTGATTACATTTCATCAGGCGCCTTAACACACTCTGTTTATAATATGGATTTAAGTTTAAAAGCTTTTTAAATGGCATCAGAGTCTGAACAATTAAGAAACCGACTTCCGGTAGTAAAGCACCTTATCGCTTTGTTGAAAAGGATAAAACTGCCTTGGCTTCACGGTTTATCGTTATACGAATTAATCGATATTTATTTCATCGGAATTGTAGAAGGGGAGATTTCATATCGTGCAGCAGCCATTGCCTGGAGCTTTTTTATGGCTTTGTTTCCGTTTATGCTGTTTATCCTGAATCTTATTCCGTACATTCCCATTCAAGGATTTCAGGATGATTTCTTAGGATTTGTCCAGCAAAGTGTACCGCCAACAACCTATGATGCTATTTATAAAATTATCAATGATATTTTGCACAATAGCCACAGTGGCCTGCTTTCAACGGGTTTCTTGATGGCCATTTTGTTAATGACCAATGGTGTGAATGCCATTTTGGGTGGCTTTGAAGGTTCGCACCACATTCATATCACCTTGAAAAGAAAATTCTTCAGGCAGTATTTTGTAGCCTTAGCGTTGTCAATACTATTGTCTTTTGTATTAATAATAACGGTGGCAGCTATAGTAATCTTTGAGGTTTTTATTCAAAAGACCAAAATCCAAGATGTCCTGTCCGACAACATTCCGTTGATAGAAATGGGACGCTATATCTTTGTTATTTTAATGATTTTAATTGCAACTTCCTTATTGTTTCGATTTGGAATCCGTCACGACAAAAAGCGCTCGTTTATCTCAATAGGTTCTGTATTTACGACCATTTTGATTATCATCTCTTCTTATTTCTTTGGAATTTGGGTGGTAAAATTTTCCAAATACAACGAGCTGTACGGTTCCATCGGAACGCTGCTGGTAGTGATGTTTTACATTTGGATTAACTGTATGGTACTGCTTTTAGGCTTTGATTTAAATGCCGCCATACATCATATCAAACGAGAAAAACAAAAAGAGTTAGAAACCCAGCTTTAGGCTTCTTTTATACGCAATTCCTGCTTTCCACGCTACACGGTAGCCGCTCCAATCAGGGTTAAAAATACAAGCTGTCCGCATTTTTTAAATCATTAGTAATGTCCTTTTTTATTGAAGTCATCATTCCGCTATCATTACCTAAAACCTTTACTTACAAGGTTTCAGAAGCTGAGTATGCTTTTATCAAAAAAGGAATGCGCATTGCAGTACCCTTTGGAAAAAACAAAATCTACACGGCTTTGACAATCGATTTACATCGAGAAGCACCAACCCTATACGACGCTAAAGACATTCATCAAATCCTGGATGAAAAACCTATTGTCAACGAGTTGCAGATTAATCATTGGTTTTGGATTGCGTCCTATTATATGTGTAACATCGGTGATGTTTATCGTGGCGCTTTACCTTCAGCCTTATTGTTGGAAAGCGAAACCATTATCTCTCAAAGAAAAGAAACTATTGTTAATGAAAGCGAATTATCAGACGATGAGTTTTTAATTTATGAAGCCTTGCAGCATCAGTCTTCGTTGAAAGTTCAAAATATTATCGACATTCTCAATAAGAAAACCGTATTACCGGTCATTCAAAAACTGATTAACAAAAATATTTTATCGCTTGAGGAAGAGATTCAGGAAGCATACAAGCCCAAACTCATACGCTATATTCGCCTAAACGAACACTACCAATCCGAAGAAAACCTGATTGCTTTATTGGACAATTTCAGCAAGAATGCCACTAAACAAAAGGAATTGGTGTTGCAGTATTTTCAATTACAGGCTCAGGAGCAGAAACCAATTTCAGTAAAACAATTAACCGAAACAGCAAAAACATCTGCAGCTATTGTAAAAGCCTTAGTTGATAAGCAGGTTTTTGAAGAATACTACATCCAAGAAGACCGCGTTAATTTTGATAAAAACAAACAAGATACTGCTCTTTCCTTAAGTGAGGCACAGCGAAAAGCTTATAATGAAATTGAAGCAGCCTTTGAAACCAAAGAAGTCTGTTTGCTACACGGTGTAACATCTAGCGGAAAAACAGAAATCTATACCCAACTGATTGAAAAATATCTTGCTGAAAATAAACAAGTGTTGTATTTGTTACCCGAAATTGCTTTAACCACCCAGTTGGTATCGCGTTTGACGCAGTATTTTGGCAATAAAGTCGCTGTTTTTCATTCTAAATACAGCAACAACGAAAGAGTAGAAGTTTGGAATCAGGTATTGGTTTCTTCCGAAAAAGCACAAGTAGTAATAGGAGCACGTTCCGCTTTGTTTTTGCCTTTCTCAAATTTGGGTTTAATCATTGTAGATGAAGAGCACGAAGCTACATTTAAACAACAAGATCCGGCACCAAGATATCATGCTCGTGACGCAGCAATTGTTTTAGCCAATTCACATCAATCTAAAGTTTTACTGGGTTCAGCAACACCAAGTATTGAGACTTATTATAATGCTACTCCCGGAAAGTTTGGATTAGTGACTTTAAAAGAGCGCTTCGGTAAAGTGCAACTACCCGAAATTACTTTAGTGGATTTAAAAGACAATTACTTCCGTAAAAAGATGAAAGGTCACTTCAGCACCACTTTGATTGAAGCCATAACTGAAGCTTTTGGTAATGGAGAACAAGTAATACTTTTTCAGAATAGAAGAGGTTTTTCACCGGTTTTAGAATGCTTGACTTGTGGTCATGTGCCACAGTGTTCGCAATGCGACGTTAGCTTAACCTATCATAAGTATAAAAACCAACTGCGATGTCATTACTGCGGTTACAATATGGCAAAACCAACGAATTGTCATGTTTGCTCGAGTGTAGATATGGAAACCAAAGGATTCGGTACAGAACAAATTGAGTTAGAACTAGCGGCATTATTTCCAAACAAAAACATTAAACGTATGGACCAAGACACTACTCGAGGTAAATATAGTTTCGAAAAAATCATTGATGGATTTAAGAATCGTGAAATTGATGTATTGGTAGGAACGCAAATGTTGGCCAAAGGGTTGGATTTTGACAATGTTTCTTTGGTTGGAATAATGAATGCCGACAATATGTTGTATCACCCTGATTTTAGAGCTTTTGAAAGAAGTTTTCAAATGATGACTCAAGTTGCGGGTAGGGCAGGACGTTCGGAAAAAAGAGGCAAAGTGATTATTCAAACTTACAATCCGTTACACAATATTATACAACAAGTAACTAATAATGATTACGAGGGTATGTATAAGGAACAATTGTATGAACGAAAGATTTATTATTATCCGCCATTCTATCGTTTAGTCCGATTGACATTGAAGCACCGCGATTATGATAAACTAAAAGAAGGCTCTATGTGGTTGTATCAGGTCTTGAAACAAAATTTATCCATTCCTGTGCTTGGACCTGAAGAGCCTGCAATTAGCCGAATCAGAAATGAATACATTCGGACGATTATGATTAAAATTCCGGGAGAGATGCCATTGCAAGGCACAAAAAAAACTATCCAGAAAGTACTGAATAGTTTTGATTTGGTTGCCAATTACAGAACTATTAAAGTTACTGTAAATGTTGATTTTTATTAAATGTAGTTTTAGGCAATAGCTAAGGCTTTAATTAAATCTTCTTTTTTGTTTCGGCTCAACGGAATCTTAGTAACTCCAATTTCAGCAAACTTACTGTTGAAACGCTCCACTTTATCTATATTAATAATATAGGACTTGTGAACTCTAATGAACTTGTCTTTAGATAAATCTTTCTCAAAGGATTTCATAGTAGAAAGAACTAAGTTGCTGTCTTCTTCGGTAACTACTTTAACGTAATCGCCGTAAGCTTCAATCCACTTAATCTTATTAGTATATACTTTAAGTTTTTTGAGGTTACTTTTAATGAAGATGTGCTCTCCTTCTTCTTCTTGATTTTCTTTTTTAAGCATATGGAAATCCATAGCTCTTCTTACTGAAGCATTAAATCGATCCAGCGCTATCGGTTTCTGTAGGTAGTCCGTAGCATCATAATCGAAGGCTTTCATAGCATACTCTGCTTTTGACGTAATAAAAATAATTTGGGGTTTTACTTTTAAGCCGTCCAGAAAATCAAAACCACTGATGACCGGCATCTCGATATCGAGGAATATTAAGTCAACAGTATGTACCGACATGCAATTTTTTGCTTCAATTGCATTTGAAAAATCACCTACTAAATGTAGATTCGGGTGATTATTTACTAACTTTGCAATGATCATTCTTTGTATCGAACTATCATCAACAACAACACAATTTAGTTTCATAACTTTACTTTTATAGATTTGGTGATGTAAAAATATATAGTTTTTTTGAATCCACCTAACATTTAATCGATTTTTTTTGCTTTTAAACGGAATTTTATACTTTTAGACGATTTATTAAGTGTTGCCATTGTTTATTAAAATGTATTCCGTATCTTCGCGCCCAATTTAAAATTTATAAACATTTTATTATGAATCATTACGAAACTGTTTTCATCTTAAATCCCGTTTTATCTGAAGTTCAGGTAAAGGAAACAGTAAGCAAATTTGAAGATTTTCTTACTGCAAAAGGAGCAAAGATGGTATCTAAAGAGGATTGGGGCTTAAAAAAATTAGCTTACGAAATCCAAAACAAGAAAAGTGGTTTTTACCATTTATTCGAATTCCAAGTATCAGGAGAAGCTTTAATTGCTTTTGAAACTGAGTTTAGACGTGACGAAAGAGTGATGCGTTTCTTGACTGTAAGTCTTGACAAACACGCCATCTCTTGGGCAGAAAGAAGAAGAACTAAATTAAAAGAAGCAAAAGCAAACTAATCATGGCAAATTTACAACAATCAGCTTCAGGAAAAAAAGACGGAGATATCAGATATCTTACTCCTTTAAACATTGAAACCAACAAAACTAAAAAGTATTGTCGTTTCAAAAAATCTGGAATCAAATACATCGATTATAAAGATGCCGATTTCTTATTGAAATTCGTAAACGAGCAAGGTAAAATTTTACCAAGACGTTTAACAGGAACTTCATTAAAATACCAAAGAAAAGTGTCAGTTGCTGTGAAAAGAGCACGTCACTTAGCTTTAATGCCATACGTGGCCGATTTATTAAAATAATAATTAAACAATAGTTGTTGGTTTTCAGTGATGAAACCTAACTTCTTTTAAAAAGGACAACAACATGGAATTGATCTTAAAACAAGACGTTCAAAATTTAGGTTTTAAAGATGACGTAGTAACAGTAAAAAACGGTTACGGTCGTAATTACCTAATCCCACAAGGTTTTGCTTCATTGGCAACACCTTCTGCTAAAAAAGTTTTAGCTGAAAATTTAAAACAAAGAGCTTTCAAAGAAGCTAAAATTGTTGAAGATGCTAAAAAATTAGCTGAAGCCTTAAAAGCTTTAGAAATCAGAATTACAGCTAAAGCTGGTGGAGAGAAATTATTCGGTTCTATCACTAACATTGATATCGCTGCTGCTTTAGAAGCTGCCGGTCAACCAATCGATAGAAAATTCATCACTAGTGGTGTTGTAAAACGTATCGGTAAATATGCTGCTACTGTGAGATTACACAGAGAAGTAGTTATCGAATTACCATACGAAATTGTAGCTGAGAAATAATATTTCGATATACAAAACAGAAAGTCCCGATGCAAATCGGGATTTTTTTTGAAGCTATTTCCCGCTATCCGCGCTACACGGTAGCTTGCTCCTATCGGGGCTAGGGCATAACTATATAAATGCAACGATATACTTTATGAAGTACAAAAGATTAACAAAAGAACAATTCGAAGCACTACACCAAGAGTTCAGTAACTTTCTGGCCACGCAATCAATTGACAAAGCCGAGTGGGATGCTATAAAAACCAATAAGCCTGAAGTAGCCGAACAAGAGTTAGATGTTTTCTCCGATTTGATTTGGGAAGGCGTTCTGACCAATGCTCAATATTTGGAGCATTTCTCCAAAAACCACATTTTTCTTTTTCACTGTCAGGAAAAATTAATTCAATCTATCGTTTTGAAAGCTATAGAACCTGAAGTTGATTTCATGGAAAAAGAAGGCTTACAATGGCTGAGCGATAATTTATTTACCGATGCGGTAGAAATTCACTTAGGCAAAAAAGAATATGAGACAGAACGAAATGCCGCCATATTTGACTTAATAAAGCAAGGAGCCATCTTAAGCGACGGACAATTATACCTGCAAATCAACGGAATAATTCAGTCTTAAAAGACTACTTTTTTTCAAAAATATTGGCTATTTTAGTGCACATAATTTGCAACTATAATAGCCAATTTCATTTTATGGATATTCAGAAAACGATTCAGGATTTACGGGACGAACTCAATCAGCACAACCACAATTATTATGTGCTGGATAGCCCAACGATAACCGATTTTGAATTTGACCAAAAATTAAAACAACTTCAGGAACTGGAAAACCAACATCCGGAATGCTTTGATGAAAACTCTCCTACACAACGTGTTGGCGGAACGATAACCAAAAATTTCAATACGGTTGTTCACGATTACCGTATGTATTCGTTGGACAATTCCTATTCAAAGGAAGATTTACTGGACTGGGAAAATCGGATTCAAAAAGTACTGGGCAATGTACCGTTACAATATACTTGTGAATTGAAATATGACGGCGCTTCCATTAGTATCACATACGAAAACGGAAAACTAAAACGGGCTATTACTCGCGGAGACGGTTTTCAGGGCGATGATGTAACTACCAACATAAAAACCATAAAATCGATTCCGCTGCAACTAAAAGGAAATTATCCTGACCGTTTTGATATTCGTGGAGAAATTATCCTTCCTTTTGAAGGTTTTGAGAAAATGAATCAGGAGTTGATTGAAATTGGCGAAACTCCTTATTCCAATCCAAGAAATACAGCTTCGGGAAGTTTGAAATTGCAAGACAGCAGCGAAGTGGCCAAACGCCCTTTAGAATGTTTGTTGTATTTTATTGTTGGCAATAATTTGAATATTACTACTCAATTTGAGGGATTAGAAGCCGCCAGAAAATGGGGATTTAAAGTGCCTAAAGAAGCCAAGCTCGCCAATTCAATCGAAGAAGTTTTTGACTATATTAATTATTGGGATACCCACAGACACAATCTGCCCTATGAAACAGATGGTGTTGTAGTTAAAGTCAATAACTTTCACCAACAAGATGAATTAGGGTATACCGCTAAGTCTCCTCGTTGGGCTATGGCTTATAAATTTAAAGCCGAACAAGTTGCTACCAAACTAAATTCGATTTCCTACCAAGTCGGACGAACTGGCTCAATTACGCCTGTAGCCAATTTAGAGCCGGTACAATTAGCGGGAACTATTGTAAAAAGGGCTTCTTTACACAATGCTGATCAAATTGAGAAATTAGACATCAGAATTGGAGATACGGTTTTTGTGGAAAAAGGCGGAGAAATTATCCCAAAGATTATCGCTGTAGATTTTGGAAAACGAAATCCGGAGGCTCAACCAACAAAATACATCACACATTGCCCTGAATGTCATTCGGAATTAATTCGAACCGAAGGAGAAGCCAATCATTACTGCCCGAATTTTTATGGCTGTCCGCCGCAAATTATCGGAAGAATTCAGCATTTCATTTCACGTAAAGCTATGGATATTGAAGGGCTTGGAGGTGAAACAGTGGCCTTACTTTATAACAACGGATTGGTAAAAGATTATGCTGATTTATACCAATTGACCGTTGAACAGATTCTTCCGTTGGAACGAATGGCACAAAAATCAGCAGAAAATTTGGTCACCGGTGTTCAAAAATCTAAAGAAGTCCCTTTTGAAAGGGTATTGTATGCCATCGGAATTCGCTATGTAGGGGAAACCGTTGCTAAAAAATTAGCCAAACATTACAAAACTATTGATGCTCTGCAAAATGCTTCTATGATGGATTTGGTTTTGGTAGATGAAATAGGAGAGAAGATAGCGCAAAGTGTTATAGAGTTCTTTGATAATGCTGAAAACGTAAGCATAATTAATCGACTAAAAGAATTCGGGATACAATTAGAATTGGTAGAAAAGCACAATCCTAATGCCACCGATAAATTGGTTGGTAAAACCTTTGTGGTTTCGGGGGTTTTCGAAAAATTTTCCCGCGACGATTTGAAAAAAGCTATTGAAGACAATGGTGGTAAAGTAGGCAGTTCGATTTCAGCCAAAACCGATTATGTAGTGGCCGGTGACAATATGGGGCCTGCCAAATTAGAAAAAGCCAATCAGTTAAAAATCCCGATAATTTCTGAAACCGATTTTTTAGAAATGATTAGCCTATAAAAATTAACATCTTTACAAGTTGATTATAAATTATTTAGCTTAAATTTAGAACTGATTATTTAAAATGAAATTGCAATATAGTTGCTGCTATGGGAAAACAGAATGTTGATTATTTGAGGAATTTTAAAAAAAATAAGCTGGCAAGTCTATTGCTGTTAGGGTTCTTGTTCGTTTCTTTTATTGAAATTATTGGAGAATATAATGAAGACAAAGCTTTAGTATGGTTGACGAAACCACTGATACTACCGTTACTGATTGCCTATTATTTAAAGCGTTCTAAAAAAATAAGTAACTTATTTATCATTGCCTTATTGTTTAGTTGGGTAGCCAACTTACTATTTATTCAGAATACTTTTCAGTTTATTGTTTATGGAGTAATTTTCTTTGTAATTTACAGAATATTAATCATTTATATTATTGTAAATAAAGTAAAAATGCCAAGTTTAATTCCGTTAGTGCTTGGTTCCATACCGTTTATATTCATATATGTATCGGTCACGTTGTTTACTTACAACGCGCTGGGAGATGGGGTTTACCTCTTTTTGCTTCAAGGTATTTTTACTATATTTTTGGGAGGGTTCAGCTTAGGTAATTATATAATGGTTTCCAATAAACCTAACTCATTATTATTGATAAGCACTATGTTTATGGCTTTTAATCAATTTGTTTTTTTGTTAAAACTATATTATCATGAAGTCAATATTTTACAGGCTTTTGCTATGATATTATTTGTATTAGGTCAATTATTATTAACAATGTACATGTTCCATACTGAAAAGCAGCTGCAAAGAATGGAACCTGTAAAAACATAAGTACCTTAGAAGATATTTAAAATGCAAAGTAAAGCCAACATCATAAACACATTGACCGTTTGCTATTTTCTTATAGCTTTTTTCGAAGTCATAGCCGAATATGTGATTGCGAAACCAATGATTTGTGCGCTTAAGCCTTTGATTACCTTAACGCTTATTGTGATTTACTGCCTGAAATCAAAAAAAATAAACAAACTTTTCATTCTCGCATTAAGCTTGTCATTGCTCACTAATATTCTTTTCATACCCAATACGCCACAGTACTTATTCTACGCTTTAATTGTTTTCAGTTTACACCGAATAGTGGCTATTTATTTGATTTTTTCGCTACAAAAAATTAAAGATTTTGTACCAATTATAATCGCTACAGCTCCTTTTTTACTAATCTTTTTTTACCTGTTTATGGAAACACCCGATATTCCGGAGCAGAGCTATTATCTGTTAGTAATACAAAACATTCTGATTTCACTTTTTGCCGGAGTATCGCTCTCGAGTTATGTTATGAATGACAACAAGCAAAACTCTATCTTATTGATTAGTGCTTTGTTGTTTGTAATGCTGCAGTTTGCGGTTTTTATAGAAAAGTATTTCCTAACCAATGAATTCCAGGGACTATTCCGACCATTGGCTATGACACTGAACGCGTTGGCCTTCTTTACTTTTTACAAGTACATCATCAATGCCGAAAAATCAGCTCACAATAATTGATTTTCCTGAAGTGATTTTGGTCTTATCACTTTCAAAATAAAAATCAATGCGACCCAAATTCACACCATAACACCCCACTTGATTTACTAATACGTCATTACCGTCAGCATTTTTCAATACGGTTGGCTTATCCAAAAAAGTATGGGTATGACCACCAATAATCAAATCGATGTCTTTGGTTAGTGTGGCTAATTTGGTGTCACAAATCTTATCCGGTTCATCTTTGTATTTGTAACCAATGTGAGATAGGCATATTACCAAATCACATTTATGCTCGTGTTTCAGTATGCGAGCCATGTCTTGAGAAATTCCGACAGGATCATTATACACGGTTTCTTTGCTATTTCGTTTGTCTACCAAACCATCTAAACCAACACCAAGTCCAAAGACGCCAACCTTGATTCCGTTCTTGTTAAATATTTTATACGGTTTGACGTGACCGTTCATAATCGTATTTTTAAAATCATAATTAGCCGAAACAAACTCAAAGCTGGCATTAGGCAGTTGTTTATACAATCCTTCAATACCGTTATCAAAATCATGATTGCCAATAGTAGCCAAATCATACTGCATCATGCTCATTAGTTTGAATTCCAATTCGCCACCATAATAATTAAAATAAGGTGTTCCTTGAAAAATATCACCAGCATCTAGTAGCAATACATTAGGATTTTCTTTTCGAATGGTTTCTATTAAAGCAGCTCTTCGCGCCACGCCACCCATTCCCGGATTTTTGGGATGATTCGGCGGAAACGGATCTATATAACTATGCACGTCATTAGTATGAAGAACTGTAAGGTGTTTTGAATCAACGTTTTTAAAACTACTGAGTGACAAACCGCTAAGCCCCAAAAAAGCTGAAGTTAATGCGGTGTTCTGTATAAAATCTCTTCTTTTCATAATGCTATTCTTTGGTAATTCTAACGTCTTTATTGGCTACGATGGTTTTATTGGCTTTGAAGTAATCAATAATAATATTCCTCAATTTGTAGTCTAAATCAAATTTAGCCACTCCTTTTTTAAAGAAAAGCATATTATCACCACCATTAGATAAATAATCAGAAGTAACTACATAGTAGATTTTATCATTATTTAACGGTTTTCCTTGTACCAAAATAGCCTTAGGTTGATTGTTTTTGTCAATTGTAAAGGTCAATCCTTTCAAGGGGTGAGGTTTTTTTTTAGCAATAATGTAATTAATCATTTCCAAAATTTGTTCTCCTTTCAAGCCAATTACAATGGCACTATTTTCAAAGGGCATGATTTCGTAAGCGGTTCTTGCCGTTACATTACCTTTCGGGATGATGGTTCGGATTCCTCCATGGTTAAGCAAACAAATGTCAACCGACTTTTGTTCCCGCATTTGAAAAACTTTATCCGATTTTTCGAAAGTAATGTCTGCTAAAAAATTGCCCATCGGCGTTTGCCATTCACCTGATTTGTCTATGGTTACCGGAGCAGTTGCCAAAACGGCATTCAAATCGGTATCAATTTTATCACGATACGGTTTTATAAAGTTTTCAATTTCAGCAACTTCAGTATTCTTATCGGTAATCCCAATTTCCTTGCCCTCAATTCGGGTTACAGTATATTTTTTTTCCGCACAGGAAACGGCTGTCATAAATGTTAATAATAAAACAAAAAGTTTTATTACAACGGTATAGTTTTTTAGCTTTGCCATCAATTTTGGTACTAATTTTAGTAATTTTGTAACTCAAGTAAAAGTAGTATGTTTTTAAATTACTTCAAGGATTTTTCAACAAAAAAAATAGTTAAAAATAGCTTATCGAATGTTAAACATTTGGCTTCCGATAACATTATAAAAACTGTCGGAATTATTTTTGATGAAAGTTACTTTTACGAAAGAGAAGCATTGGTACAAGAGTTAATTCAAAACGGAATTAATGAAAACGAGATCAGAGTTTTAGTTTATAAGGACAAGATTAAAAAGAATGAAACTTTTGATTATCCGGTGTTTAGCCATAAAGATTTAAGTTGGCACGGTACAGTGGATAAAAAAGAAGTCAAAGCGTTTATCAAGGAACCTTTCGACTTGTTGATTAATTATTATGATACCGAAAAAGTCCCTTTGCTTTTAGTTTCCCATTTATCCAAAGCCAGTTTTAAGGTTGGTTTTGCTTCTATTGACAAGCGATTGAATCATTTTATGATTAATACCAATGCTGAAAACTATAAAGTTTTTATGGATGAATTATTTAAATATTTAAAAATACTAAACAAACTATAACATGCAATCACTAATTGGTACCGGTGTAGCGCTGGTAACTCCGTTCAAAAAAGATTTTTCTGTTGATGTTGAGGCTTTGAAAGCTATCGTTCATTTTCAAATTGATAATGGTATTGACTATTTGGTAGTACTTGGAACTACTGCCGAGAGTGCTACATTGTCAAAAGCAGAAAAGCAATTGGTTATAAAGACCGTCGTGGAGGCCAATAAAGGAAGATTGCCTTTAGTTTTAGGAGTTGGCAGTAACAACACTCAGGAAGTGGTTGAAGAATTACAGTCCGGAGATTTCTCCGATTTTGTGGCCATACTTTCAGTTTCTCCTTATTATAACAAACCAACACAGGAAGGAATCTATCAGCATTTCAAAGCCATTGCCGAGGCTTCTCCAATTCCGGTCATTTTATATAATGTTCCCGGAAGAACAGCCAGCAATATGTTACCATCAACAATTATACGATTGGCTAACGATTTCAAAAACGTTGTGGCAGTAAAAGAAGCGGCCGGCGATATGGTTCAGGCCATGAAATTAATTCAAAACAAACCAAAAAATTTCTTAGTAATTTCTGGCGACGATATGATAACGTTACCAATGATTTTAGCAGGAGGTGCAGGCGTTATTTCAGTAATTGCAGAAGGTTTTCCAAAACAATTTTCCGAAATGGTGCATTTGGGTTTAAACAAAAGAGTAGAGGATGCCTATAAATTACACTACCTCTTAGCCGACGCTATTGACATGATTTTCGAACAGGGAAATCCTGCCGGAATTAAAGAAGTCTTTAAATCATTAGGCTTATCTGAGAATACAGTACGCTTACCTTTAGTAAATACTGATGAAGATTTAGCAAAACGATTAGATGACTTCACTACAAGAATTTCAAAAATGTAGTTTTTTTAAAGTCGAAAAAAATATTTTGTAGTCTACAATTAATAACTAAATTTGCAGTTGCTTTTTAAACCACTAAAGGCGTTTAAAATCAGCTGAATCAAACCAAAAAATGAAGAAATTTTTAGCCCTGTTTGCAGTAATACTGTTTTTATCATCGTGCAGCGAATACCAAAAAGCATTAAAGTCGGAAGACATTGCGCTTAAAGTTACCTCTGCCACTAAAATGTATGAAGCAAAAAAATACAATAAAGCTATACGGTTATTTGAGCAAATTGCGCCAGCTTACAAAGGCAAACCTCAGGCCGAAAGAATGTTTTATATGTATTGTCAATCTTTATATAAAACAGAACAATACTATTTAGCCGGGTATCAATTTGAAAATTTTGCAGCCAGCTACCCAAAAAGTGAAAAGATGGAAGAAGCTTCCTTTTTAGGAGCCAAATGTTTCACCCAATTATCACCGGTATATAGCTTAGATCAAACTGATACCTATAAAGCCGTTGATAAATTGCAAACTTTTATTGACATGTATCCCAACTCTCAAAATTTAGCCGAAGCGAATGCATTAGCCAAAACCTTGAGAGAAAAACTGGAGAAAAAAGCCTTTGAAAATGCCAAAATTTACAACACCATTGATGATCACAAAGCAGCTATGGTAGCGTTTGACAATTTTATGATTAATTTTCCGGGAACCATATACAAAGAAAAAGCACTTTACTACAAATTTGATTCAGCTTATAAATTAGCTATCAATAGTATTCCGGCAAAAATGGAAGAGCGTTTAAAAAATGCAAAACAGGCTTATGCCACTTTGATTAAATTTAAAACAGATACCCAATACAAAGCAAAAGCTGACGAAATGTTAGCCCGAATTGAAAAAGATTTACAACAATTTTCTAAATAAATAAAAGTCATGGATTTAAAAAAGACGAATGCACCGGTAAATACAATTACGTATAACAAAACCGTAATCGAAGAACGTACCGGCAATGTTTACGAGGCAATAACAATAATGGCTAAAAGAGCAAATCAAATTAATTCAGAAATTAAAAAAGAATTGACTGAAAAATTAGAAGAGTTTGCTACTTACAACGATAGTCTTGAAGAAATCTTTGAAAACAAAGAACAAATCGAAGTTTCTAAATACTACGAAAAATTACCAAAACCTCACGCATTGGCTGTTCAAGAATGGCTTGATGACAAAATTTACTACAGAGATACTACAAAAGACTAATTCAGATGTCTGTTTTAAGCGGTAAAAAATTGTACTGGGCATTTCCGGGGGAATTGCCGCCTACAAAACAGCCTCATTAGTTAGATTATTTATAAAAGCCGGTGCTGATGTCCAAGTGGTCATGACACCGGCTTCTAAGGATTTTGTAACACCGTTAACATTATCCACTCTTTCCAAAAACCCGGTACATTCCGCTTTTTACAACGAAGAAGATGAGAATGCCCAATGGAACAATCACGTTGAATTAGGACTTTGGGCCGATTTTATGTTAATTGCTCCGGCTACTGCCAATACGCTGTCTAAAATGGCAAATGGTAATTGCGATAATCTTTTAATTGCAACTTACTTATCCGCCAAATGCCCTGTTTATTTTGCTCCGGCTATGGATTTGGATATGTACAAACATCCATCAACTCTTTCCAGTTTTTCACTCTTACAGAAATTCGGAAATATCATGATTCCTGCAGAAAGCGGAGAGTTAGCCAGCGGTTTGTCGGGCGAAGGAAGAATGGCAGAACCTGAAAATATCATCACATTTTTAGAAAAAGACTTAGAAAGTAAATTACCCTTAAGAGGTAAAAAAATCCTCATTACAGCAGGTCCCACATACGAAGCGATCGATCCGGTTCGTTTCATTGGAAACCATTCCTCCGGAAAAATGGGATTTGATATTGCCAAAAGTGCAGCCAAACAAGGAGCTTCTGTTACTTTAGTATCGGGACCAACGCATTTAACGATTCAGGACTCTACAATAAATTTAATCCGAGTTACTTCATCTCAGGAAATGTATGATGCTTGTCATGCCTATTTTGAAGACAGTGATGTTGCTATTTGTGCTGCTGCGGTGGCCGATTATAAACCTCAAGTGGTGGCCGATCAAAAAATTAAAAAATCGGATGCTGAGTTTACTATTACACTAGAAAAAACAAAAGACATACTCGCATCGCTAGGTGCTCAAAAAACCAAACAATTCTTAATAGGCTTTGCTTTGGAAACAGAAAATGAAATTGAAAATGCTAAGTTGAAAATTCAGAAAAAAAACTTAGATTTGATTGTTTTAAATTCGCTTCAGGATGAAGGCGCCGGTTTTGCAAAACCAACCAATAAAATAACTTTTATTGACAACCAATTTGCTATTGAACCGATGCCGTTAAAATCAAAAGAAGCTGTGGCGGATGACATTATCAATAAAGTAATTTTGCATTATGAAAAAAATAGTTAGTTTTCTTTTTTTGTGTTTTGTCGGAGTAGCTCAATCGCAGCAATTAAATTGTACGGTGCAGGTAAATGCCGCTAAACTGGCCAGCACCAACAATCAAATTTTTAAGACCTTGCAAAATTCCATCAGTGAATTTGTAAACAAAACAGATTGGACGGGAGAAGCCTACAAGCAAAATGAAAAAATAAACTGTTCGATGGTTATTATAATCGACAGTTATGATTCGAACCAGTTTTCCGGAACCATACAAGTACAATCTACACGACCGATTTTTAATTCCAATTATGCATCTCCGGTTTTTAATTATAATGATAAAGATTTAGGATTTCGTTATGTGGAATTTGAAAACCTGAATTTTAATCCATCAAGTTTTGACTCTAACTTGGTTTCAATCTTAGCCTTTTACAGCTACATGATTATTGGTTTTGACGCCGACACTTATGCTTTAAAAGGAGGTAAAAATTGGTTTGATACGGCACAGCAAATATTAACTGTTGCTCAACAAGGCGGTTATAAAGGATGGAATCAAGGCGATAATAACCAAAACCGATTTTTCCTGGTAAATGATATACTTTCCGGAACTTATGATTCGTTTAGAGAGGTTTTATACAAATACCACAGAGAAGGACTGGACACCATGAATGCGGATTTGAAACCGGCTAAAGAAAAAATAATGGAATCCATTAACACCTTGAACGTATTGTATAAAGTGCGTCCGAATGCGTTTTTAACCCGTGTATTTTTTGATGCAAAAGTGGATGAAATCATTTCTGTTTTATCAGGAGGTCCCAAAGTGCCGTTGGCAGATACCATTGATACTTTAAACAAACTTTCGCCAATCAATTCCAGCAAATGGGCCACTATTAAGTTATAATCAGTACCTTTACTTTTTAAACTTTTCCTTCTTTTTTCCAACATGATTACAGCACTTTCAATCGAAAATTTTGCATTGATAGAAAAATTAAATATTGATTTTTCCAATGGTTTTTCAATTATTACCGGTGAAACAGGAGCAGGAAAATCAATACTTTTAGGAGCCTTAGGATTAGTTTTAGGCAAAAGAGCCGATTTAACTTCACTAAAAAACAAAGAAGAAAAATGCATAGTCGAAGCTAATTTTGCCATTGGTAAATACCAGCTTCAGTCCTTCTTTGAAGCCAATGATTTAGATTATGAAGAGGAAACCATAATCCGCAGAGAAATTCTGCCTTCCGGAAAATCCAGAGCTTTTATAAATGACAGCCCGGTCAATCTGCAACAACTACAAGATTTAAGTTTTTATTTGATAGATGTGCATTCACAGCATCAAACTTTAGAATTATCCGAAGAAGAATTTCAATTTAAGATTATTGATGCTATAGCCGATAATCTGGTTTTTTTAAGTGAATATCAAACTGTTTTAAAAAAATACCGTTCCGCCAAAACTTCTTTGGAAACAAAAAAAAACAGCCTTTCCGGTATTTTAAAAGAGAAAGATTATAATGAATTTTTATACAACGAATTAGAATCGGCCAATTTAAAAGCCGGTGAAGCAGAAGAATTAGAAAAGACATATGAAGCTTTAAATAATGTTGAGTTCATCAAAGAAAATCTTTCGGCTCTAATGGCTTTATCTAATGAAGAACAATTTGGGTTGCTTAAAAATTTGAAAGAATTCAAAACGTTACTCCAAAAAAACAGCAACTTTTCAAGCGAATACCAACTGCTTTTTGAAAGAACCAATTCGGTCTTAATTGAGTTTGATGATATTGTCAAAGAATTGAATCGCGCTTCAGATTTGGTGGTTAACGATCCGGAAAAATTGGAGTTAATCAACCAAAAATTACAATTAATATACAGTCTGCAAAAAAAACATCAGGTTTTAACGGTAGGAGAATTGCTTGATATTAAAAATGAGTTGGAAAACAAAGTAGTTTCGGTAGTTACTTTGGAAGAAGAAATCACAAAATTGGAAACGGATATTAGTGATCTGGAAGCACAATTAGATGCCATTGCTCAAAACATCACTAAGAGCAGGAGGAATGCTATTCCGACATTGAGCGAAAAACTAATTGAAATTTTGAATCAGCTTGGCATGCCAAATGTTCGATTTAAAATAGAAATTGCCGTCTCGACAACATACCACAGTAACGGAAAAGATAATCTTGAGTTTTTATTTTCAGCCAATAAAGGTACTGATTTCGGATTGCTAAAAAAAGTAGCTTCGGGCGGTGAAATGTCCAGAATTATGTTAGCCGTAAAATCTATTTTAGCTCAATATTCCAAATTACCTACTATCATTTTTGATGAAATCGATACAGGAGTATCCGGTGAAATTGCCAATAAAATGGGAGAAATTATGCGTGAAATGAGCAAGACGATGCAGGTTTTTGCCATTACACACCTTCCGCAAATTGCTGCAAAAGGAAATCATCATTACAAAGTTTTCAAAACAGTTTGGGGAGAAAATACAGTTTCTGAATTGAAATTACTGACCAATGAGGAACGCATCACTGAAATTGCAGAAATGCTTTCCGGAAAAGAAATATCAGATTCGGCATTGAATCATGCTAAGGCATTGCTGAACTAACCATTTTAATTTATTATTTTTGTGCCACTTTTTAATTAAAATATACAACTTAATTTCAACAGAATATGATTATAGAACCAAGAATGCGAGGATTTATTTGTTTAACAGCTCATCCTGATGGTTGTGCACAAAGTGTTAAAAATCAAATAGCTTATGTAAAATCTAAAGGCGCTATTGATGGTCCGAAAAAAGTATTGGTTATAGGTGCTTCAACCGGTTTTGGATTGGCTTCAAGAATCACCAGTGCATTTGGTTCCGATGCTGCTACTATTGGCGTTTTCTTTGAAAAAGAACCTGCTGAAGGTAAAACCGCAACTCCGGGTTGGTATAATTCTGCCGCTTTTGAAAATGAAGCCAAAAATGCTGGGTTGTATGCCAAAAGTATCAATGGAGATGCTTTTTCAAATGAAGTGAAACAACAGGCTATTGATTTAATCAAAGCGGATTTGGGTCAAATAGATTTAGTAATATACAGTTTGGCTTCTCCTGTTCGTATGCATCC
Source organism: Flavobacterium phycosphaerae (assembly GCF_010119235.1). NCBI lineage: Bacteria > Pseudomonadati > Bacteroidota > Flavobacteriia > Flavobacteriales > Flavobacteriaceae > Flavobacterium > Flavobacterium phycosphaerae. The sequence continues at coordinate 2,729,672 of NZ_JAAATZ010000001.1, forward strand.
GGTTACGGGTGTATTGCACCGTTCTGTTTTAAAGCCAATTGGTAGTACTTTTACTAACAAGACGGTTGATTTTCACACCGGCAATGTAAGTCAGGTAACCATTGAACCGGCAAATCAGGAAGACATTGACAATACAGTTGTGGTTATGGGCGGCGAAGATTGGGCTATGTGGATGGAAGCATTGAAAAATGCCAACGTATTAGCGAAAGGCGCTACAACAATTGCTTACTCATACATAGGACCTGAAGTAACTGAAGCTGTATACCGAAAAGGAACAATTGGTAGAGCTAAAGATCATTTAGAAGCTACTGCTTTTGAAATAACTGACAGCTTGAAATCATTAGAAGGGAAAGCCTATGTTTCTGTTAATAAAGCATTAGTAACTCAGGCAAGTTCTGCTATACCGGTTATCCCGTTATATATTTCATTATTGTATAAAATTATGAAAGCCGAAGGAGTTCATGAAGGCTGTATTGAACAAATTCAACGCTTATTTAGTGACAGGCTTTACACCGGCGTTCCGGTTCCTACAGATGACAAAGGAAGAATCCGAATTGATGATTGGGAAATGAGAAACGATATACAGGAACAAGTTAAAATGTTATGGGAAACCGCTACAACTGAAAATCTGAGTACTATTGGTGATTTAGCAGGATACAAGCAAGACTTTTTGAATCTCTTTGGGTTTGGTTTTGAAGGAGTTGATTATAATGCTGACACTAATGAAATGGTATTAATTTCAAGTATCAAGAACTAGTATAATTGTTAAAATTTACACTTTTAACCCCAAAAGCTCACAAATATTTGTGAGCTTTTTTAATTATCTATATCTTTATGGGCAATTAACTTTTAAACTATAACTTTTATGAAAAAAATTACGATTGTTTTCCTTTTTCTTATTGGAGGAATGGTCTCATCGTTTGCTCAGTTTTCTGAGAATTTTGATGCAGGAACCACAATTCCGGCAGGATGGAGTGTAATAAATGGCGGTGATGCTAACACTTGGACCGTCAGCACTCCGGGAACAGGAACTGCTCACAGCGGTGCCAATGTTGTCAGAATTTATTATTCGGCAACGGCACACAATGATTATTTGGTAACCCCTCAGTTTACAGTAACTGCTGGTGTAACAGATTTTCTTAGCCTTTGGGCCAGAAACAGATCTGATACTTTCCATGAACCATTTGATATTCTACTATCAACTGCTGGAAACGCTGAAGCTGATTTCACCACAACCATAGCTGCTGCGGTTGACCCAACAACAGCTTGGGGACAGTATAATTATGACTTAGCGGCTTACAATGGACAAACAGTTTACATTGCTTTTAAAAGCACAACTACTGATGAATGGCAGCTTTACCTTGACGATATTTCTGTTGGGGCTTTGCCAAACCCACTTGATTATGTTAGTTTACAATCCCCAGCAACGGCAACTATTGCACAAGGAGGAAACGTAACGGTTTACGGACAAGTATTAGAAGCAGGTTTAACCGATGTTACTTCAGGACAAGCTCCTGGTATTCAAGCATGGGTTGGATATAGTGCTACCAATACAAACCCAAATACATGGACAAATTGGACTGCTGCAACTTTTAATATGGAAGTTGGTGATAATGATGAATATCAAGCAACTATTGGCTCTACCTTAATCCCGGGAACTTATTACTACGCTACTAGGTTCGTACAAGGAAATGGCGCTTATGTTTACGGAGGTATTGATGCTAGTAATATTGGTTCATTCTGGGACGGAACTACATATTTGAGTGGAGTTCTGACAGTTTCACCACCACCACCACCAGCTAATGACGAATGTTCAAACTCAACACCATTAACTGTAAATCCTGATTATTTATGCGGTTCTGTTACCGCAGGTACAGTTTTAGGAGCTACAGCTTCTGCAGTGGATTCAGCAGCTTGTTTCGGAACTGAAGATGACGATGTATGGTACTCGTTTGAGGCTACCGCTACAACTCATAAAATTAGCATCTTAAATGCTTCAGGATCAACAACTGATATGTATCATTCTTTATGGACAGGTTCTGACTGTGGTAGTTTAACATTAGTTCCTGGTTCTTGTTCAGATGCTGATAATAGCTTTCCTTCAGGCTTAACTATTGGTCAAACTTACTTCTTAAGAGTAAATACTTATACTGCAACAGGAGGTCAAAACACTACATTCAATGTTTGTGTTGGAACACCACCACCACCACCTGCAAATGATGACTGTACAGGAGCAATTTCTTTAACTGTAAATTCTGATTTTTCTTGTACAACAGTTACTTCAGGTACTGTTTTAGGTGCTACAGCATCTGCAGTGGATTCAGCAGCTTGTTTTGGAACTGAAGATGACGATGTATGGTACTCGTTTGAGGCTACCGCTACAACTCATAAAATTAGCATCTTAAATGCTTCAGGATCAACAACTGATATGTATCATTCTTTATGGACAGGTTCTGACTGTGGTAGTTTAACATTAGTTCCTGGTTCATGTTCTGATGCTGATTCAAGTACTCCTTCTGGATTAACTATTGGACAGACTTATTTTGTAAGAGTTAATACTTATACAGCTACTGGCGGACAAGATACTACTTTCAATATATGTGTTGGATCACCACCACCACCACCAGCTAATGACGATTGTTCAGGTGCAGTTTCTTTAACAGTAAACCCTGATTATTCATGTGCGGCAGTAACAGCTGGTACTGTTGCTGGCGCAACTGCTTCTGCAGTTGATTCAGCAGCTTGTTTTGGAACAGAAGATGACGATGTATGGTATTCATTTGAAGCCACAGCTACTACACATAGAATTAGCTTAACAAATGTTTCCGGATCAACAACTGATATGTATCATTCTTTATGGACTGGTTCTGATTGTGGTAGTTTAACATTAGTTGCTGGCTCATGTTCAGACGGCGATACAAGTAACCCAAGTGGTTTAACAGTTGGTCAAACCTACTTTGTAAGAGTTAATACTTATACTGCTACCGGTGGACAAGATAGTACATTCAATATTTGTATTGGTACACCACCACCACCACCTACTAATGATGATTGTTCAGGAGCAATTGATGTTGCTTGTGGTTCAACAACTATAGGTACTACAGAAGGAACAACTAATGAAAATATGCCAGTTTGTGGTATTGCAAATGTTACTACACAAAACACTAATGGTGTTTGGTATAAATATACCGGAGATGGTAGTGAGGTAACTGTTACAACTTGTTCACCTACAATTACAACAGGTGATTCAAGAATTGCTGTATATACTGGTTCATGTGGTTCACTTACTTGTATTGGTGGAAATGATGATGCAACTGCTGCAGGTTGTTCTACAAATACATTAGCATCTAATGTTACCTTTACTACAGTTGCCGGTACTGATTATTATATCTTAGTTTATGCTTATACTTCAAATGCATTAAATTTTGCATTAACTGTAAACTGTACAGCTGCATGTTCACCAGCGACTGCAAATGATGAATGCTCAACTGCTATGCCATTAACTTTAGGTTCTACTGTTGTTGGAGCAGATAATTTATGTTCTTCAGCAAGTTTAGATGTTAACTACCCAACTTGTGGAAATCAGTTCTTGACTTATTTTGATACTTGGTATTGGTTTGATTCAGGAAGCTCAACAGATTTTACTATCTCTTTAGCTAATGCTACAGGAGCTAATGGTTATGCCTTATATGAAGGATCTTGTGGTAATTTAACTATGGTTACAGGATCTTGTACAACCACTGGTGGAAATGTTGCAGTTACAGGTTTGACAATGGGTACTACTTACTTCTTAAGAGTGTTCTCTACAACTACAAATACTCGTGGTTCTTATGACTTAACAGTTTCAGAAACTTTAGGTAACGGTTCATTTGACAACGGTAGTTTCACTTACTATCCAAACCCTGTGAAAAACGCACTTAACCTGTCATATAATCAAGCTATTTCTAGTGTTGAAGTATTTAATATGTTAGGACAAAAAGTAAGTTCTGACAAATTTAATGCTAACGAAGCTAGAGTTGATATGTCGCACTTGTCTGATGGAGCTTACATGGTTAAAGTAACTTCAGAAGGTCAGGTAAAAACAATTAAGGTTATTAAACAATAATCTTTTTACTAACTATAAATTTAAAACCACCTAATTTTTAGGTGGTTTTTCTTTTTTATAACACTTATCTTTGTTAAAATTTTAAGCATGAAGTTTTCCATCATCATACCAGTTTATAATCGCCCCGATGAAATTAAAGAGCTTTTAGAAAGTCTACTGATAGCTGATTTTGATAAAGAATATGAAATTGTAATTATTGAAGACGGCTCAACTATAATTTGCGAGGAAGAAGTAACTAAGTATAAAAACTCATTAAATATCTCTTATTATTTCAAAGAAAATTCCGGACCCGGTGATTCCAGAAATTACGGAATGAAAGTGGCCAAAGGAGACTATTTCATCATATTTGATTCAGATTGTATCATTCCAAAACAGTACTTAACTGAGGTAGAAAATGAATTGAATGCCTGTTATGTTGATTGTTTTGGCGGTTCTGATGCCGCATTGGATTCCTTTTCGAATATCCAGAAAGCAATCAATTTTGCCATGACGTCATTTTTGACAACAGGCGGTATTAGAGGTGGTTCTGAAAAATTGGCCAAATTCCAGCCGCGCAGTTTTAATATGGGCCTTTCTAAAAAGCGTTTGAAGCTTCTAATGGCTTTGGTAATATTCACCCGGGAGAAGACCCAGATTTATCAATTCGTTTATGGAAATTAGGTTTTGAAACAAGATTATTTCCAAAAGCATTCGTTTACCATAAAAGAAGAATTGATTGGGATAAATTTTCCCTTCAAGTCAATAAATTCGGCAAAGCCAGACCCATTTTAGATTCTTGGTATCCTGAGTACAGCAAACTTACATTTTTCTTTCCTTCCTTATTTATTTTAGGATTTTCCGTTGCCATTTTTCTCTTTCTGTTCGGCATTGAATGGCCTATATTTTGCTATGCCTTGTATTACCTTTTGATTTTTGTATTTGCAACAATCGAGAATAAAAGTATCGAAATTGGCTTCCTTGCTGTAATAGCCGTTTCAAAACAATTTTTCGGATATGGAAGAGGTTTTTTAGAGTCATTCATAAAAATCAAATTGCAAAAACAAAAACCGGAAATAGCTTTTCCTGAATTATTTTTTAAAGTAAAATCATGACTAAAGTAATTGGATTGACAGGCGGTATTGGTAGCGGAAAAACTTTGGTGGCCAATTATATGAAATCGTTGGGAATTCCAGTTTACATTGCTGATGACGAAGCCAAAAGCTTAATGCAAACCGATGACATTATAAAGGCTGTAACAAATGAATTTGGCAATACAATACTCAAAAACGGTAAACTCAACAGAGAAATGTTAGCCCAAATCGTTTTCAATAATCCTGAAAAACTCCAAAAACTCAACGCTATTGTCCATCCGGCCGTTAAAAAACACTTTGATACTTGGCTGCAAAATCATAACACTTACCCTTTTATAGTTAAAGAAGCCGCTATTTTATTTGAAAGCGGAAGTTATAAATATTGTGATGCGATTATCACAGTTACTGCACCTCTGGAAATCCGTATTCAACGCGTTTTAGAACGTGACCATACTAATCGTGAAAGTATTTTGCAGAGGATGAGCAACCAATGGACAGATGAGCAACGAATTGCTAAAAGCAATTATGTAATTCACAATCTTTCTGTTAAAGAAACCAAAAAACAAACTGATAGAATTCTTAAATTATTAGAAAATCTATAATATTAGATTGAGATGTTAATGTTTGGTTAATGTATTTATCGTATAAATGTTAAAATGCTAAATTTGTTTAATGAATAAATTGTTTTTCCGATTGCTTGTTATTTTGATGAGTTTATCTCTGATAGGTATTATACTTGTTCAGGTATATTGGTTCGATAAATCATTTGAAAACAATCAGGAGCAATTTAAATTTCACGTAAAACAAGTTCTTGGTAATGTTGCGGAAAAATTAAATAACAATGAAATGTATACTTATTATGAGCGATACAATCATTTAAAAGACAGTACGGGTAAAACTCCCGATAAAAATGACTTCTTAGAATTACGTCTTTATCAAAGAGACACTCGTACTAACGAAACCATAATTTATTCCAACAGCATCATTTCCGAGGATTACGGAATTACATCATCGTTCTTTGATACAAAAACGGATACCGTAAAGAAAATCAAAAGTTTATCCGCCAATAGAAAGACGGAAATATACAACAATGGTAACATTGACAATCTGTCTCCTAATCACACCATTACACCGGATATTAAGATTGAGAAAAAAGGCCGTCCTGATTTATTAGACTCCCAATTTGAAATGGTATTTAAAGACATTGCTGCTTTAAAACCTATTCAGGAAAGGGTTTCAAGTGAAATGTTGCAAAAATTATTGTTTGAGGAACTCAATGATTATGGTGTTAAAACTCCTTTTGAGTTCAATGTTTACAGCAATGGATTAGCAACAAAATAAAATCGGATAAGTTTAAATACGATAAAGAATCAACGTATTCCATTCCTATTTTTATTGATAACGACGGAGTAAATAAATATCAATTGTTGTTGACCTTTCCGCAAAAAGAAAAATTTTTATTTTCGGAGTTAGTGGGCATTTGCATATTGTCAATCATTTTTACTTTAATCATTATCATAGCGTACTCCAGTGCGTTAAGCCAAGTAATAAAACAGCGTCAGATTTCTGAAATCAAAACCGATTTCATTAACAACATGACCCACGAATTTAAAACACCCATTGCGACCATTAATTTGGCATTAGATGCTATTAAAAATCCAAAGGTAATCGAAGATAAAGAAAAGGTGCATCGCTATTTGCAAATGATTCGGGATGAAAATAAACGAATGCACGCTCAGGTAGAAAATGTATTGCGTATTTCTAAATTGGAGAAAAAGGAATTAGAAATCAATAAAGAATCCAATAACATTCATGACATTATTGAAGATGCTATTGAACATGTGAATTTGATTGTAGAAGATAGAGAAGGCATCATAAATACTCATTTTGAAGCCACAAGAACAACTGCTTTATTAAACGATGTTCATTTTACCAATGTCATCGTAAACATATTGGATAACGCCATTAAATACTCGCCATTAGCCCCATCATTGACATCTATACGGAAAACGTAAAAGATTTTATTATCATAAAAATAAAAGATCAAGGAGCCGGAATGACAAAAGCGGCTCAAAAAAGAATATTTGAAAAATTTTATCGTGAACACACCGGTGATTTGCACAACGTAAAAGGTCACGGTTTAGGTTTAGCTTATGTTAAACGAATAGTAGACGATCACAACAGCCAAATTACAGTAGAAAGCGAAAAAGGAAAAGGAAGCACATTTATAATTAAAGTCCCACTCATAAATTAACATACATATGGAAACAAACAAAAAAATTCTTTTAGTAGAAGATGACCAAAACTTCGGTATAGTTTTGAGAGAATATCTGACTCTAAATGATTTTGACGTAACCCTGGCCAAAAACGGCATGGAAGGTTTTGAAAAATTCAAAAAAGACAATTTCGATTTGTGTATTTTGGATGTAATGATGCCTTACAAAGATGGGTACACGCTAGCTAAAGAAATAAGAGAAAAAAACAAAGATGTGCCGTTGATTTTCTTAACTGCCAAATCAATGAAAGAAGATGTAATGAAAGGGTACAAGGTAGGTGCTGATGATTATTTAAACAAGCCTTTCGATTCAGATGTATTGTTGATGAAAATCAAAGCGATCATCCAAAGAAAATCGGCTGAAAATAAAAACGAGCCGGCTAAATTTGAATTCCAAATTGGTAAATTCCTTTTAAACTCAAAATTGCGTTACTTAAAATTTGGTGAGGAAGAACCAATCAAATTATCCCCAAAAGAATCTGATTTGTTAAAAATGATGGCTATTTATGAAAACGATTTAATGCCAAGAGAATTAGCGTTAACCAAAATTTGGAGAGAAGACAATTACTTTACCTCAAGAAGTATGGATGTCTATATTGCTAAATTGCGTAAATACTTAAAAGAAGATCCTAACGTAGAAATCCTCAACATTCACGGAGAAGGATTCCGATTGGTAGTTAAAAAATAAAACAAATGGCTTCAGGAAACTGAGGCCATTTTTATTTTAAATGCAACAACAAAGCAAAAGCAACTTTGTCATCCTTTTGAACCGCAAAGGTGATTTCATTATCCGAAGTATGACTACATAAGGCTACCGTATCGTTTAAAGCAACTTCCTTCAGATAATTCATTTCAAAACTGTCTATCTTTTGATTCAGAATTAAATCTAAATCAACAGCATCCAAACACCATTCAAGATATTTCACACTATTGGCATGATTGACGATATCCAAATCAGAAAGTTTTACAGTATGAGCTGCCTTTTGTAGCAGCATCTCCTGCTGAAAATTAATTTTGCTAAATGGGAGTTGCGTGGCTCTAGTAGCATATTTTTCAAAATGCTCGTGAGGCAAGGCTAATGTTTCCGGTCTTCTGGTTTTTGTATTAAAGACAGCCCAAAATGTTTCACATCCTGCAATTTTTTCTTCCCCAAGATACACTTCCAAACAACGGGTAGAACGGGAATTTTCCAAAGAATTAATCCAGGTTTTTACCGTAATGGTATCTTTCCATTTAGGCATTCGCTTTATCTCCACACGCATTCTGCTCAAAACCCAAGCCTGATGATTTATTTGCATATCACTAAAACTGATACCTCCAAGTTCTGCATGCAAACCTGCCGTTAATTGTAAAATATTACATAAATCAGTGTGTTTTAGATAACCATTAGGATAACATTGCAAAAAAGTAATGTCCCAATCCTGTTGCAAAACCGAAGTGAAATTAGGAGAAATTGGCATTTACTTAATGTTAGTTTCAATGTAATTAATAATCTCTTTTCTGTCTGTCAGATAATCAAACCACACTGCATTTTCTGTACGCTTAAACCAAGTCAGTTGTCTTTTAGCAAAATTGCGAGTGTTTTTTTTGATTTCTTCAATAGCCAAATCCAAACTTAGTGTTCCGTCAAAATAATCAAATAATTCTCTGTATCCAACGGTTTGTAAAGCATTCAGTTCTTTGTTTGGATATAATCTTTCAGCTTCTGTCAAAAGGCCTTCGTTCATCATCATATCAACTCGTTGATTGATTCGGTCATATAGTATGGCTCTTTCAGCTTCTAAACCAATCACAATAGGAGTGAAGCGGCGTTGATTTTTCTTTTGTCCGATAAAACTCGAATAGGGTTTACTGGTTCCCAAACAAACTTCTACAAAACGTTTCATGCGCTGTGGATTTTGCAACGTCTGTGGGTTTTCAGAAAGTAATTTATGATAATAGCCTGAATCTAAATCTTTCAATTGAGTTTGCAGGTAATCTATCCCAAACAATTCAAAATCAGTGTTAATTTGTTTTCTAATGTTTTCGTCGATATCCGGAAATTCATCAAACCCTTTTAAAACAGCATCCACATACAAACCCGAACCACCAACCATGACTTGAATATTCTTTTTCAAGAACAATTCATCAAGCTTCTCTATAGCTTCCCGCTCAAAATCACCCACAGTATAACTTTCAAAAATCGATTTGTTTTGAATAAAATGATGCGGAGCTGCAGCTAATTCTTCCGTACTCGGAACTGCTGTTCCAATTTTCATCTCTTTAAAAAACTGTCTACTGTCACAGGATAGTATGTCACAGCCGAAATGTTGTGCCAAAGCAATGCTTAAAGAAGTCTTTCCAATAGCTGTAGGCCCGATAATAGTGATTAAGTAATTCAAAATTTAATAACCTTACAGTTTTTACTTCGACGTAAATACCCTTGAATGATACTTCTGGTATCGCGGTTGTTTTGCATTGGGATAATGATGTTTTTTAGGATTTCAAGGTTGTTTACCTGATAATTCAAATCAAAAAAACAATAGCCTTTATAAATACCATTTTCTATAAGTACAGCACTGCGTTCTTCCAAACTTCTGCCTCTATCAATGATAACCATATTGTTGTTTTCAAAGCCGGCGTTCTTTATAAACTCTTCTACACGTTCGTTATAAATTTCAGGAGCTTCTTTGCCAAGACAGGCGCCATTGCATTCTTTAATTTTGTGCTGAAAACAACCGTTTTGGGTTTCATACAAACCATTAAGTTTTTGACATAACTGGTATTCTGAAGTAACTTTGAAAAGCAAATTTTTTCCTTCCTGAATCGAGCTGAAAGAGGTAATCTCCTTTTTTCGGCCATCGGCTTTCAATACTTTCAAAGTCATATAGCCGTTTTCATCTTTCTCCTGATACAACGCCCATTGGAAAATTGTCTTACGTTGTGCAGTATTATAAACCGGTTTGTTGATTTTGATTTCCTCACTCTCTTTCAATAAAGCAATGAGTTCGCTACCCGTTACTTCATAAGTCACCGCAAAAACATCGCGCTGAATCTTTTTACTCTTTCCCGAAGTTCCGGTGAAGTGTTGGTTGATGCGTTTTTTTATATTTCGGCTTTTGCCAATATAAATCAAATCACCTTTCTCGTTATGAATGTAGTAAATACCGGTTTTACTCGGCATGCTTTCCACAATATCCAACAGCTTTGGCGATAACCCTTTTTTGATTTCGGCTTTAATTAAACTGATTAAAATTTCTTTTTCGACATCTTTGGCCAAAAGCATTTTGAACAATTTTACGGTAGCCATAGCATCACCACTGGCACGATGCCTATCGGTAACCGGAATGCCTAAAGAACGAACCAGTTTTCCTAAACTATAAGAAGCCTGTCCCGGAATCAGTTTTTGAGACAATTCAACCGTGCAAAGGGTAGGTTTTACATAATCATACCCCAATCGGTTAAATTCTGTTCGAAGGATTCGGTAGTCAAAAGAAGCGTTATGAGCTACTACAATGCAATCTTGTGTAATCTCAATAATGCGTTTGGCAATTTCATAAAATTTGGGAGCCGAACGCAACATGGCATTATTAATTCCGGTAAGCTTAACCACAAATGGTTGTATTGGCTTTTCTGGATTGACCAAGCTTATGAACTGGTCAACAACTTCATGACCGTCAAATTTGTAGATGGCAATTTCCGTAATGCCTTCTTCATTAAATTGGCCGCCGGTGGTTTCTATGTCAAGTATTGCGTAAATAGCTTTCTTTTTTTATTACAATAAGAAAATCATTTTCAAATTTTCAGATTGGTACATTTTTAAATTATCTTCCTCCAAAGATACTGCTTCCTATTCGAACCATAGTGCTGCCACAATCAATGGCCAGTGGATAATCGCTCGACATCCCCATAGAGAGGGTATTCAGTTGGCAGTTGTTGGTATTTCGTGATTTGTTTTTGTCAAAAATTGATTTTAAATGCTCAAATTCTCTTTTTATTTGCTCCTGATTATCAGTAAACGTAGCCATGCCCATTAAGCCAATGACTTTAATATTCTCAAGCGTTTTGAATTCCTCGGATTTTAGTACTTCTTCTAATTCTTTTTCATCCAAACCAAACTTGGTGTCTTCTTCGGCTATGTGAATTTGCAACAAACAATTAATGTTCTTTCTCCACCGTACCGCATGACGGTTGATTTCTTTAAGCAACTTCAAACTGTCAACCCCATGAATCAGTTTTACATACGGCACCATATATTTCACTTTGTTGGATTGCACATGTCCAATCATATGCCACTCAATATCCTTGGGCATTTGCTGCCACTTTTCGGTCATTTCCTGGATTTTGTTCTCCCCAAAAATACGTTGTCCGGCCTCATAAGCCTCCATCAAATCGGAAATCGGTTTGGTTTTAGAAACCGCTACCAAGGTAACATGAGACGGTAAAGAAGCTTTTATGCTAAGGAGGTTTTCTTGTATTGACATTTTCAAATTTTCAAATTGACTTATTTTCTAATCAAAGCTCATACACCATCAATCCGCTTCTGAACTTGGGCTCTATATAAGTACTTTTAGGAGGCATGATTAAATTATTATCAGCCAAGGCTTTGATTTCCGAAATATCAGAAGGGTAGAGCATAAAGCCAACTTCAAACTCACCTTCATCTACCAATTCTTTAATGGTTAGTATCGATTGTTTTCCCGGAATGTATTCAATACGTTCATCGTTTCGCAAATCTTCTATGCCTAATAAGGGTTGCAGCACTTTGTCGTATAAAATCTGAGCATCCAAATTCTCCAAAATAGAAGGCTGTTTGTTTTCCTGCTTGTAAAACAAGGCATAAAAATTACCATCGAGATACATTCCGAATTCAAACTTACTTTGTGGTTTCCACAATTCTTGCTCTTTGTCTTTAATGATGAAATACTCGGATAGTTTTTCAACAAAATCTTCTTTAGAGAAGCCATTCAAATCCCGTATGATTCTGTTGTATTCGTATATTTTGACGTTGCTTTCGGCTATCAAAAAACTCATGAAATAGTTCAGGTTTTGGTTGCCCAAATGCTTGTCTTCATCATACAGCAATTCTGCCGAAGCCGAACGGTGATGTCCGTCAGCAATGTAAAGTTCAGGAATAGTGTCAAATTGAGTTTGCAACCAAATAATTTCTGCTGCGGTATCAATCTTCCAAAGCTGGTGTTTCTCTTTATTAGTAGTAGAATAATTATAAATCGGCTGGCTTTTCTTTTTGTCAGCAATCCAAGCGTTTAACGCTGCATTATCCGGATAAGTAATCAAAACCGGCTCTGTATTAAACCCCGTTTGATGCAAATAATCTTTGAAATATTCTACCCGATACTGCAAGGTATCTTCGTGCTTTTTGATAACATTGTTTTTATAGTCTTCAATCGAAGTCCCGGCTACAATTCCGGTAAAGGATTGCGCTTTGGATTGGATTTCATATAAAAAGAAAACCGGTTGGTCTTCTTCCATAAAAACACCTTCTTCTTTAAAATCTTGGTATTTATGAGCCACCCCTTTAAACCGTTTGTCCAAAGTAATTTTTTGCGAATGCATATAGGCCGGATTAATAACATGCAAAAAAGAATACGGGTTAAAGCTCAACCAAGCCGCAAGCTCAGCCGAACTGTAATCATCGTAATTTCTGCAAGTCACCAACGCTACTTTATCAGGCGTTGGACGAACCGCTTTGAAAGGAATTATTTTACTCATAGTAGTTTAAGCGAATTGTTTCGCTACTTTTTCTGCTTTCTTCGATTCAGCATAATCATAAAATCCTTCTCCCGATTTTACACCTAATTTACCCGCCATCACCATATTAACCAAAAGTGGGCAAGGGGCATATTTCGGGTTTTTGAAACCGTCATACATTACGTTTAAAATAGAAAGACAAACATCTAACCCAATAAAATCGGCCAGTTGTAAAGGTCCCATTGGGTGGGCCATTCCTAACTTCATCACCGTGTCAATTTCACTTACTCCGGCAACACCATTGTATAAGGTTTCAATACTTTCGTTAATCATCGGCATCAAAATTCGGTTAGCCACAAAGCCAGGATAATCATTTACTTCCGTTGGAGTTTTACCTAATTTAACCGATAAATCCATGATGATTTTAGTAACTTCATCCGAAGTGTTATACCCTCTAATGATTTCAACCAATTTCATAATCGGCACCGGATTCATAAAATGCATCCCGATAACTCGCTCCGGATGCACTACTTGAGCCGCAATTTGCGTAATGGAAATGGAAGAAGTATTGGTGGCCAAAATCACATTATGATCACAAATATCACTCAGTTGTTTGAAAATATTCAGCTTTAAAGTTACGTTCTCAGTAGCAGCTTCTACTACTAAATCGGTTCCTACTACGCCGTCTTTTATATCGGTATAAGTAATAATGTTACTTATGGTTTGGTGTTTGTCTGCTTCGGTAATGCTTCCTTTAGTTACCATTCGGTCCAAATTGGCAGCAATCGTTGCCATGCCTTTTTCCAATGATTTTTCGGAAACATCAATTAGTTTTACGGTAAAACCGCTTTGTGCAAAAGTATGGGCAATTCCGTTACCCATAGTACCTGCGCCTATTACAGCTATTGTTTTCATTATATTGGTTTAGTTTGTTTATTGTTTCATCGAGTCGATAATCATGTAAGCAACTCGTAAGGCTTCGGTACCGTCTTCTAAAGTTACTATCGGGGTGGTATTGTTGTTGATGGCATCCGCAAAAGTGTCCAATTCATCCAAAATAGCATTGTTATGACTTACTTCCGGGTTGGCAAAATAAATCTGTTTTCTTTCGCCTTCAGCATTTTGCAATATCATATCAAAGTCACCCGGCACTTCCGGAGCGTCTTTCATCTTAACTACTTCACAAGCCTTGTCTAAATAGTCAACTGAAATGTAGGCATCCTTTTGAAAGAAACGCGACTTACGCATGTTTTTCATTGAAATACGGCTCGAAGTAATATTGGCCACACAACCGTTCTCAAATTCTACACGAGCATTTGCAATATCGGGAGATTGACTTAAAACCGAAACACCACTGGCATGAACCGCTTTTACTTTTGATTTTACCACACTCAATATGGCATCTATATCATGTATCATTAAATCCAAAACCACCGGTACATCTGTACCACGCGGGTTAAACTCAGCCAAACGATGGGTTTCGATAAACATCGGGTTGTCAATCATATCTTTTACCGCTGTAAACGCCGGATTGAAACGCTCTACATGTCCCACTTGTCCTTTAACGTTATATTCTTTGGCAAGGGCTATAATCTCTTCCGCTTCTTCAACCGTGGTAGAAATAGGTTTTTCAATAAAAACATGTTTGCCCGATTTGATAGCTACTTTAGCACATTTGTAATGCGAAAGGGTAGGAGTAACAATATCAATCACATCCACAGCATGGATGAGTTTAGCAATAGTATCAAATTGTTTGTATCCAAATTCGGCTTCTATCTTAGCACCGTTTTCATGGTTTTCGTCGTAAAAGCCAACGAGTTCGTATTTGTCAGATTGTTGTAATAAACGTAAGTGTATTTTTCCGAGGTGACCGGCACCTAAAACGCCAACTTTAAGCATAAAAATAAATTTTACCAAAAATAGAAATTAATTGATAAATGGTAATTGATATTTGTTAATTTGTTTTCTATTTTTACCGAATAAATCCCAACCCAAATTGAAAGACACCAGCAAACATCAAGGACTTCGAAATCAATTAGCCAAACAATTGGAAGAAAAAGGCATTACAGATAAAAATGTCTTAGAGGCTATTCGTAAAATTCCCAGACATTTGTTTCTCAATTCAAGCTTTGAAGACTTTGCCTATCAAGATAAAGCCTTTCCTATTGCCGCCAATCAAACCATTTCACAACCTTACACAGTAGCTTTTCAAACCCAATTGCTACAAGTAAAAAAGGAAGATAAAATTTTAGAAATAGGTACCGGTTCCGGCTATCAAACGGCTGTTTTATGTTTGCTTGGCGCCAAAGTGTATTCGGTAGAAAGACAAAACGAATTGTTTAAAATTACGTCCTCTTTATTACCAAAGCTGGGTATTCGTCCGAAACATTTGTCTTTTGGTGACGGGTACAAAGGTTTGCCCAATTATGCTCCGTTTGACAGTATTATTGTAACGGCCGGGGCACCTATTATTCCGAAAGCGTTAATGGCACAATTAAAAATAGGAGGCAGGCTGGTAATTCCGGTAGGCGAAAACGAACAAGTAATGACCATGCTCATTCGCAAAAACGAAACCCAATTCGAAAAACACGAGTTTGGTGATTTCCGTTTTGTACCGTTATTAGAAGATAAAAATTAAAACGATTTTTTGATTCGATCCAAGTCACGCTTAGTGTCTTGCTCTTTTAAGCTTTCACGTTTATCATAGGTTTTCTTTCCTCGACAAAGCCCAATGTCCAATTTGGCAATCCCTTTTTCATTGGTAAACAATTTCAACGGAATAATGGTCAAACCTTTGGTATCCATAGCTCTTTCCAATTTCTTCAGTTCTCGTTTGTTCAACAACAATTTGCGTTCACTTTTGGCTTTATGATTAAACTGGTTTCCATACAAATACTCATCAATTTGAGTATTAATGGCAAACAATTCATGACGATGAAACTCACAAAACCCTTCCGTAATATTGGCCTTTCCTAATCGGATAGATTTGATTTCCGTTCCGGTTAAAACGATACCTGCTGTGTAAGTTTCAATTATTTCGTAATCGAACTTAGCGCGCTTATTAAGGATGTTTATCGTTTTCAACATAGGACGGCAAATGTATAACTATTGCTTCAATTTGGGATGAAATTAGCAATAAAAAAAATACCTAAACTATGATTTATATCAGTTTCTCAGCAAAATCTTCCGCCTAATTTTGACCTATAATTTTAAACCTATAATCAAAATGAAAAAATTATTATTAGCAGCAGGAATTGTTTTAATGTCATTAACTGCTCAAGCACAAGAAAAAAGTCAAGGCCTTAAAGGAGCATGGTGGGCCACAGCTCAAATTGGATACCAACAATCTAAAACAGGTGATGTAAAAGGAACCAATACTATGATTTTGCCATTAGCCGGTTACTTTATTTCACCTTCTGTAACAGTTGGAGCCGGAATTGGTTCAATTAATATCAAAGCTGATAACGCTTCAGGAACTGCTGCCAACACCAATTTAATTGTGGTTGAACCATTAATTAGAAAATATTGGAATGTTGCCGGAAACTTCTATTTCTTCGGACAATTAGCCGCACCAATCATTTCAGGTAAAGAAAAAGAATCAAATACTAAAGTAAACCAATTCGGTTTAGCCATGTCAGGTGGTGTGGATTTCTTTGTTACCAAAAATTTCTCAGTTGAGTTCTCATATGACTTAGCCAATTTTACCCAAACAACTATCAAACCTGACAGTGGAGACAAAACGACTGTTACCAACTTCTCTGTAGCTCATGTGGCTACTGTTGATCCGGCTTATGTTGATTTATTAGGTGGTAGTGGTCCAAACTTGACTTCTCCGCTATCTTTCGGATTCAAATTCGTGTTTTAATTTATGAGTTAATAGGTTAGTGGTCCGACTTCGGTCGGATGCTAGGAACCGCCTTTCTTGATTGATTGGCGGTTTTTTTTGCTATTTTTGTATCATGCAAAATACACCTTCCAAAGACCCGCTTCACGGAGTTACCCTTCAAAAGATAGTAGAACAACTAGTGGATTTCTATGGTTTTGATACTTTAGGCGAATTAATAAAAATTCGATGTTTCCGTGAAAACCCATCTGTAAAATCGAGTCTCACCTTTTTAAGAAAAACCGATTGGGCTCGCAAACAAGTAGAAACATTATACATCAAAACCTTGCCGAAACTCAAATAATAAAGGAACAACAAATTAGCTGAAGATTCCGAAACGACACCTACACCCTCCGAAAGAAGACCTCCAATGCCTAAAATGCGACCTGCACGCTCCGAAATCGAACCTGTCGCGCCTGAAATTGAACCTGTCGCGCCTGAAATCCAACCTGCACGCTCCCATATCCAACCTGCCACGCCCGAAATTGAACCTGCCGTGCCTAAAATCGAACCTACCACGCCTGAAATCCAACCTACACGCTCCGATATCCAACCTGCCGAGTCCGAGATGGAACCTGCACAACTGAAAGTAACATGGGTAAATAAAAATTAAGGAGTAAAGTTCCGTCTCAATAAGGAATAAATGACCGTATCCCAAAATTTACCTTCCCATAGTTCATTTTCCAAAATATGAGCTTCTTTAACAAAACCGTTTTTTAGTAAAACCCGCTCCGAAGCCGTATTATCAGGGTCAATAACGGCCTCAATCGAATGTAAATTCATTTGCTCAAAACCATAACGCACTACAGCCTTTATCGCTTCAGTTATATAACCCTTACCATTATATTCAGGCAATGACATATAGCCAATTTCCGCCCGATGATTCTCCAGTTGAATTCGGTAATGCCCTATGATACCAATGATTTTGTTACTTCCTTTAACAGTAATTCCCCAATTAATCCCAACATTACTCGCTATCTTTTCTTCAATCATGGCAATATGCTCCAAGGCATCTTCTCTGGTTTTAGCCAAAGGACGCGGTATATATTTCATAGTTTCCGGATTCCCTCGCATAGCAAATACTTCCTCTACATCGTTTTCATCAATACGACGCAACACTAAACGCTCAGTCTCTAAATTTTGAAAGGGGTGGAAATTAATCGTAAGCATGCTTTTTCTTTTTTCGTAAAATTAGATAATTTCTATACTAAAACGATACTCTTGTGAAGATTTACCAGCCAACAGTTGAATACCTTCTTTCTCAATAATATTCCCGCTGGCAGCCAAAGTATCCGAATACCCCGCCCAAGGTTCCAGGCAAATAAACGGAGCATTCTTCTTAGTCCAAATACCAAAATTGGGAAAACCACTAAACTTAAAGTTCAATAAAGGCACTTCATTTTCAAAAATCTGAATTTGCTTTGATGACAACGATTTAAAAATCAAAGCATCCCGCTCAAAAAGAGAATAAGCCAGTGGTAATCGACCGGTATTCAACTGAATTTCCCGCTTGTTCTCGGAAAGCAAATCATTTTCCAGCGCATAACTTAACAACTTTTCATCAGTTTCAAATTGTAAACTGTACTTCTCAAACGAATCATTCAAAGCAAAAGCCGGATGACCACCAATAGAGTAGGGCATGACTCCTTTCCCTTGATTAATAACAGTATAAGTAATAGTTAATTCGGCATCAACCAACAAATAAGTCACCAGCAATTCAAATTCAAAGGGAAAAGCTTGCTTTGTGGCTTCATTACATTGTAAAGAAAAAACTACTTTATTATTTTCACTTGATATTAATTTAAAATCCATATCGCGGGCAAATCCATGACGCGATAGTTTATAAGATTTATTTTGATAGTGATACGAATTGTTTTTTAAAGTCCCCACTATCGGAAAGAGCACAGGGGAGTGTTTTCCCCAATATTCGGGGTTTCCTTCCCAAATGTATTCTCTTTTGGAACTAACATTTTGCAACGATTGAAGTTCGGCTCCCTTAGAATCAATAGTGACCGAGAGTATTGAATTTGAGATAGTTGTAATCAAACCGGAATTGTATTTTTTAATTGAAAAATTTGGTTCGCAAATATATTTGTTTAATTTTATTCTGCCCATTAATCGTATACTAACTTAATCCTATGCATTATGAAACCAAATTTCGAAGCTATTGATAAGGACAAAATTCAGCTCCTTTCCTTTCCGCAAACAGATGTTTTACAATCCCGAGAAGAAATGCAGCAACGCTATCTTGATTTAAACAGAGCCTTGGCTTTGGGAAATCTGGAACATTCTAAAATCAGAATTTATTTTGAAGACAACCAATCTAAAAAAGTAGTCGAAACTACCGTTTGGGCGGTAACCGATCAACGAGTCATACTCAAGCAAGGCCATTCCATCCCCATAAACCGAATTTATAAATCGGCTTAATCAAAAAAAACCACTCTTCGGAGTGGTTTTTTAGTTTTGGCGGTATGCAATTTCAGCATCGATGAAATGCACTTAAGTAAGAATTACTCTTATATAAAACAATAAAAAGTGTAGTTTATCGATTTTATTTGTGTTTTAAACGATAAAATACGTAAAATTGTCTAACCAAATCAAACAATACGTTCTGTCAATATTAATTCAATAAAGTGTTTGCCCCACATCTACTTTATTAAAAAACTTAACCTACTACTATGAAAGCAAAAATGTTTAGAGCATTGTTGCCGTTAGCAATCGTGTTCACTATGGTATCTTGTTCTTCCGATTCTTCTGAAGACACTACAGCAGACAAAAAAGTTGTAACTACCTACAATTACAACGACACTGAGTCAAAGCTGGTTACTTTAATCAACAATTACCGTCAAAGCATTGGATTGAATACTTTAGAAGTAATCAATCACATCTCTTACAAATCAGAAGAGCACAATCTTTACATGATTGAGAATAAAGTGGTAAACCACGATTACTTTCAACAACGCTCAGACAATTTCAAACAAGTATTAGGAGCAGAAAGAGTAGGCGAAAACGTAGCTTACAATTACAACACTGCAGAAAGCGCTTTCAGTGCTTGGATGAACAGTCCGACACACAGAGCCAACATTGAAGGGAATTTTACCCATTTCGGAATTTCCGTAACGACTGACCCGGTATCCGGGAGAAAATATTACACCAACATGTTTATTAAAAAATTACCTTAATAACCATTCGTACAAAGAGAAAATAATAGTTTGATTATTGTTTTGTTTGATTTTGACAGATCTAAAAACCCACTTCCCCAAGTGGGTTTTTTAGTTTATTTAAATCCTAAACGGGTCTTGAGTTTTAAGAACAATAAAGCGATGGAATAGGCGTCTTCAGAAGCTGAGTTCTTTTCGCTTTGCGGTATTTTATACAACTTACTTAAGTCATCCAGAGAGAATGATTTATTGGTTATATCCAATAATTTTTGATGCATGATTTCAATATCCAAAGCTTCATTTTTCAACTTGCCACATTCCATTTTTTCCAGGGCTTCATTAATCATTTCAATATCAAAATGAATGCGATGGCCCACCAATACAGCGTTCCCAATATAATCTACTAAGGATTGAATGGCCTGCGGTTCCGCCAACTTAGATAGTTTGCTTTCAATCAAAAACTCATTGGATAAACCATTATCATGAAGATATTTGTATTGTAAAATAACCACTTCAAAGTTGTCCCCAATTTTAATGATATCATTGACTACACCTATAGCTCCAAAGGAAAGTATCACGTCTTTCTTCGGATTTAAGCCTGTCGTTTCGGTACTTAAGATAACATATCTATTGGATTTCGTTTCAAACTTAGCCAAATACAATTTCCAAAATTCAGGATATTCTTTATTGATATTTTTAATCCAATCTAGCATATTATGAGAATTGTGTCAATCTGAATTTATCTTTTATTAATTCTTCTAATTCTTTCATCGGTCCTAAAGCATTTTTCAGCTTTTCTTTGTCGGCTTTAGTAAGTTCCTCTACATTGATAAAGTCACCGGTACTGTCGTTTTTAAGTCCTTCAAGCGTTCTGAATTTTGACAAAATAAGAAAGGCATCAGCACAATTTAAATAGATTTCTGCATATTTAGGATCTACCATGGCCAATTGCTTGAAACGCAAATAAGTATTGTTAATCCCTCTCAAATTCAAATTAATAGCGAAAAGTCGAGCTCCATCAACCAAAGGCATAATAGCTCTGTTTTTTATGTCAAATTTACCTTTGTGATCACCATCTTCTTCCAAGTTAAATTTTTTGAAAAAATTCAATGGCGGATTTTTGCGCAGGGCATCGTTACCTAGATAATCAAAGAATAAGATGTTATTTTTAGAGTTATTGAAAATCACATCTGTTATAGCATCTTCAATTTTTCCTTCGCCAAAGGCAATTTCATAATCAAAAAAGATACTGCTAATATCATTAGATTTTTCACCCGGCGTTTTCATCCAACTGTTGTATTGTTTTATCCAATCGGTCAATGATTTACACCAAAGCATATTACTGGCCATGTGACCGTTAGGACAGAATTCATAACCTACTTTTTCTAATATAGTGGTGGCTCGTTTGGCTAATTTTAAAAAGTAATCTTTGACATCACGGTATTTTTCCACCGCTACATCTTCAAATACTAAAATACTATCTTGGTCTGTTAGTAAAAGTTGCTCTTTTCTACCTTGACTGCCAATGCTAAGCCATGCAAATCGGGCGGGAGGTGAACCTAAATCAAGTATAGCCAATTCAACCGATCTTTTTACGATAGCCGTTATTATTTCGCCGGAAATATTATAAATATGGGGCAAAGGAATATTTTTAGCGATTGATGTTTGAATCAAATCAGTAAGTTTTTCACGAACTTGCCTTAATTCTTTGGGTGAAAGAGAACGTTTAATTTCTTTTATCAAAACACCCGGATTATTCGCTTGCGCTACAATTAAGTCGTGTTCAGAAATGATTCCTTTGACATCAGATTTGTCAGAGCCGTCAGCGGTTACACACAAATGACTAACATTGTTTTTTAACAATAATAACTGAGCTTCAGCCACAGAAACATTTTCAGGAACCGTAATAACAGGCGAGGACATGATTTTGTCAACGGTATTGGTAATCGGAAATCTTCCGTTGGCAATTTTACTTCTGAAATCGGTATCCGTTACAATACCAATAGGTTGATTTTGCTCGGTAATTAAGGCACTGTCAATTAAATTTTCAGTCATTAACTGTGCCGCATCTTTAATGATGGTTGTGGCTGCAATTTTAATCGGCGTTTTATTATAAGCTAAAGACTGAAAATACTGAATTTCATTAGCTTGATTTTCGGTGTAAACATTATCGGTAATAAGTTTTCCTCGATTTTCTTTATCAAAAGGATTGCGAGTATTGGTAGCAAAACTTTCCAGCAAGAAATCGAGAACTTGTGAATTTTGTGCCACAAAAGGTTTAAAAACATTAATAGGAATGGCATACACTATACTGTCTTCACGAGCTTTAGCAGTCATCATATAATTGTTTTTGGCAAAAAAGGGACGCAAACCAAAAACATCACCGGCATAACATTTATTCAATAAGGTTTCCTCAGCGTCAGCAATTACAGAAAGATTAATAACTCCGGAAGCCACTACATAAAAACTATCGTGAAGCTTATCGTCAATTTGAAATAAAATTTTGTGCTTATCCAAATTAACGACACCAATACTGGTAGCGACCTGAATCAATTCATCATAACTCAGATAATCAAATGGCGGATATTCTTTTAAGAAGTTAGCAATATTTTCAGCTATCGAATTACTCATGATGCAAACAAGTTTAATTTAATGCAATTTGGTACCGACAAAAATAAGAAAGCTTTATCCAAGTTAGGGGCAATTGTTAAAAAGATTTGAAAACTAATAAAGGAGTTAGAATGGGTTACTTTAGAAATAATCTATTTTACATAATATAAATTATGATTCGTCACAAATGGCGCAAATCTTTGATAAACAGTATTTTAGTGATGAACAAAGATACAAAATGACAGCAAATGACAGTCATACGGATTTGGTCCACGATTGCGTAGATTCGCACATGAAAAAATCCAAGGGCTTAGACCCTGAAAAGGGAATTTTTGGGAACCAAAAAACCCTACTTGATAATAATACGGTTTTGGTACGCCACACCGATTCAAATCTACCTGAAAACTTACACCACACAAAGGATTTTGCAGATATCTACAAAACGTTGCTTTTCCGCATGCGAAATGTAGCTAAAACCAATTCCACTATAAAAGAAATTCAAGAGCATAGACGACCAAGAATACATTTTTGTGGTTATGCTCCACATCACCCCGATACTTCTCATATCAGCATGTGTAAGAGCGACACGGGAAACTATTTCTTTAATGGTCTTGCTAACTGTGGTGGCTATTGGCGTTGTCCCGTTTGTGCTGTTAAGATATCAGAAAACAAAAAAGAACTTATCACGCGCATAATAACAGCACACCAATCAAAAAAAATGTCAATAGGCTTTCTGACTTTGACTGTAAGGCACTCCAAACATGACACTCTAAAAAAATCATTAGATAAAATTTTATCTAACTATAGAACAATTCAAAATCAAAGGTTCTATTCTCGTGGTAAAAAAGACATTGGTTTGATTGGCCAAATTAAAACCTTAGAAATAACTAAATCATGGGAAAACGGATGGCATCCGCATTTACATTTGTTATTCTTCTACAATCACAATGATGTTAACTCAATTCAAAAATTCCAAAAGAATTTTATTTCAAAATGGTTTAAATTCAAAGACAATAACGGCCTGCTTCGTGCTCAAAATCAAAAAATGGTCACTTCTGATATCTCCGATTATTTAGCAAAATATGATATCACTTCTGAAATGACAAAGGGTAACATCAAAGGCTCAAAGGGTTTAACCCCATTTACTGCACTTGGTAAGCTCGCTCTAAATGACTTTGAGAATCACAAAGAAAAAGCCTATCTGTATGGCATGTATTGTGAATACGTCGAGCAAACGCAAGGCAGACACTATGTAAATATTAGCAAATCAATATCTAAACTATATCACGATGAAATAAAAGACCTTAACAAAACAGACCAAGAAATTGTTGACGAAGTAACGATTGACGAAATTCTGCTTAAGATATCCATTCCTATTTGGAAAAAGATAGCTCAACATGACCTGCAACCCCTTGTAATAAACAAATGGAAGCAAAACGGAATAGATGGCGTTTACAACCTCTTAACTTATTTCCGAGATTTTGAAAACATAATGATTGAAATTGATAAAAACAATATACACGTAATAACATGAAAAATCAATACGATAATCAACTAAGCATCACACAAGATTTAAACGACTGGGTTGTAATTGACCCGAAATTATTTAGCCATGTCTTTTTGTCGCGACTGCAAAAACTTCAATAATTCCGGTTACATAAACAACCCTTTAACGGCTCATGTAGGGTTCTGCATACAATACAGTCAAACTACAAGATTATTGGAAGATGAACCATGTAAAGCCTTTAATACTCAATTTTCAGAACATTTTGAGGCTGTTAGACAAAAGCATGTAGAAAATGTGCTAAAAGCACGCAAAAACCAAAACCAACAAAAACAATTAACACTTTTTTAAAATGAAAGATTACACTATCGAATTTTACAAAGATGCCTCTAACGGTCACCGTGCGAGAATCAAATCAAATTCAAATGGCAAAATTATTTTTGCCTCGTCTGAAAGTTATGAAAATCGCATTGACTGTGAACAAAATTTGCGTGACGTATTTCATGCTGTTTTTGAGTCCGATTTAATTTAAAGGAAGTATCATGAAATCAACTTTGATAATTATTTTCAGTTTACTTCTTGGGATAGTATGCCTATCAGCATTTATATGTTTTTCGCCAATACTTCTTATAGTTGGGTTCATCCCAAAAAAACGTAATGTAAAACAAAGGGGAGAATGACCCTCTCCCCTTCTTAATTAGCCAATCATGAGCGATACAACCAATTATAAGCCTTTTCAGGCTTTATCTTCAAAAGATATTGAAAGTCTTTTATTTAATATTTCAGAACGTACTGCACAACAGTATCTTACTGATATAAAGCGTACCTATGATTTGAAAGTAGTTACTTATTATCATTTCAAAATGTATTTTAAAATCGGATAAATTACGTTATATACGCAAAAATACGCAAAAACTACGTTAAACCGCAAAACTCAAATTTTGTGGTTTTTTTATACCTCAAATTTGCCTTAACATTTAAACATAAAATAAAAAAATATGCAAGTATTAACTAACGGCGGTAACACCGCGCAAGCATCAGTAAACATCAATAAAGGAATAGGAAGCCTTGTTTTTTATTCTGATTTGGCATTTGATGCTTTGTCTAACGAAAAAATTAATCTGAAAATCCAAAGAAATGGAAAAGACGATATCGAAATCACTCCGGGCACGGTATCGCTTAAAGAATTTATTTTGGCTTGTACCTATGGCGACGATGCTATTACAAGCTCCTCCGATTTTGCAACCGTTTGCGTTTTGGAGTTATGTGAACACGGTGCAATTAATTTACGTGAAAAAGACTTAATCGTCCTTACTTTATCACAATTGGACGACACAAAAACCTACACTTTTGACGGTATTGAGGAACCAACATTTTCTGATGATGTTTATCAGTATCAACGAAAATCAATGGCATCAGAACACGAAAACGCTGATTTTCAAACTCATGGATTTGATACATTAATCTTAACAGACCATGTTTCAATTGAAGAGGTAAATTACACTTTTGACAATGGTATGTCTTGCAAGTACACGTTAAGAGAATTAAGAGCCTTATCGCAAGATAACGACCCAATTGCCTATGTAAAAAACGATGGTAAAGTAACAGCCTCTTTTGCAAACATTTTGCAGTTGCCGTTGAAAGGTGTTGATAAAGTCAACATCAAAAAAGCGCAAGGTGCTATCATCAATTTGTTTATGCGTCATGATGTTGACTTAAGAAACTTATAAAATGGGATTCTTTAAACTCCTTTCAAAGTGGGTAAAAAAACGTCCCGTCAAAGGACGTCCACGCGCCCATGTCGAACCTCGTCACAAAGACGAGTTCGGTACAGACAATAGAAAAAGACATATGTCTTTGCATCCTGAAAAATACAATCGCATGCATCCTAGAAATCAACATGCCTTATCAAGAGCAGGGCATTTTCAAGAACCTCTTAACCAATTCATTAAATAACTATGGGATTTTTCAAAAAAATAGGAGGCTTTATTAAAAAAGCCACAAAACAAATATCGTTTAAAAATGCTGTCTCCCTTGCGGGTTCGATAGACCCTAGCGGGGTTGTAGCGGGATTACAACAAGCCCATTACGAACAAAAAGCAGGTCGTCAGGCAGAAGCTGAACAAATGGCCTATGATGCCACGCAACCCGTCAGGAATGTTGTTGGTGGCTTGGCTTCAAAAGTCGTTGAGGATTTTGGCAGAAGTGTTGCAGATGGAGCCAAAGATGGTTTAGGCAGAGGTGCAGGTGCCTTAGGTGCTCAAATTGCTGACAACACGATAAAAGAGTGGTTTAAAAAACATTGGATGTTAGTCGTTTTTATCCCTCTTGGGTTGATTGTACTATTCATAGTACTTATTAAATGGTTAAGACCAACAAATCGTAGACGTTAATGCAAATTAATCATTTATTGACTGGTTCTGCGGGAGCAGGATTAATCGAGGTAACACAACACGTAGACCCAACACAAAACACAGTTGGTATCATCATGCAATTAATCATTGGGATTGTAACTCTGTGGAAACTGATTAAAAAACCTAAAACCACTAAGTAATGGCAACATCAAGAAAAAATGACACTATCACAAAAAAAAGTGGGTGTAAATTAACCAAGTATTACCCTGAAACGGGTGCGAATAAAGGAGTTCAACAATTTCTTTTTACTGCTTGGAAAAAATCAGAACACGGCTTTTTGTCTGTAAGAGCGGTCACAACGTCAAAATCGCAACAACCAAACAACTCCGATTATATGGGTTCAATTGCTGTCACGATTATCAATAAGGATACCGGCTCAAAAACATTCTATTGGGGTGTGATGCATGTAAAGGACGAAAAAGTCCGCATCCCTGAACTTGGATGGGTTTTGAACCCTAAAGCCAACAACGGTGGATTCTGTGGTAAGTCACAGAAACCAAAGAAATAAACTTAACCTAAAATGCTTTGTTATTAATTCACAAATGAGCCTCGAAAGGGGCTCTTTGTCTAAAAAATTAAAATTATGAAAAACGGGTTTATAGGAGCGTTGAAATTCTTCATTAAATGGTCTGCGTACATCATTGCCACAATTAATATAGTAAAATATGCTATCGACCAATTTGAGGCAATTGAAATGCCAAAATCAGAGGATTTCAAAGAGACACAAACAGAAGATGTTCAACACGAAATAGTGGCAGAAGCCGTTCAAGGTAATGAAGAGCTTCCTCAATAAACATGAAGTTCGAGGATTACGAAATAATAATCCGGGCAACTTAGTAAGAACGTCTTTAGCTTGGCAGGGAAAAATACCTTTTAACCAAAGTAAAGACCAAAAGTTCGAGCAATTTCACTCAATTGAGTTTGGCATCAGGGCTATGTTAAAAGATATCATTCACGATATCAATAACGGAAAAAATACAGTTTATAAGTTGATTTCCGAATATGCTCCAACTGTAGAAAATGACACTTTTGCCTACATCACAAATGTTGCAACTTCTATCGGAGTGGGTCCGTATCAACCGCTAAAAAACATTAATCAGGAATTTTTAAAGGAATTGGCTCGTTCAATTTTTAAAGTAGAATTGGGTAAAGCTCATTCAGAAATTAAAGATAACGATATCTATACCGCTATTGAAATGCTTGGGAATGTATCAACACAAAATCTAATTGTTAACATAAAAAAAAAAGTATCATGAATAGAATTAAATTGTTTTTCGCAGAACACAAATGGGCGTGGTTTGTATTTCTCCCACTAAGTGTAATTCTGCTTTTTGTAATCATAAAAAAAGTTTACAATGCAATTAAGAAAAAACGCCGCTAGTCGCCAAAGAAAACCGCAAAGCGGTTTTTCTTGGCATTTAATCATACGGTATGCGCTTATTATCGTCGGGATTATTTTGTTGTTTCCTCTGTATCGATTCGTAAGACAGCAACTTCTAAAAAATGAAGAGCAAAAAGACGATATTGAAAAAACTAAGAAGTATAACGAAAATCAAAATCCACAAATTGCACAATCTAAAGCCGATAAGATTGTTAACGATAAAGGCGTGCAGCAGGCAGCTAAAAACTTAGCGCACCATTTGGGAACAAAATACAGTGATGTACCTTTTTCATGGACAAAACCCTCCACATGGTCTATATTTAACCCAAAGGGATGGACAGAGAACGACGCGGAAGCTGCTAAAATACTAATATACCAACGTAACAATTATCGTTTCTTAAAAAGGTTGTATTTTGAAGTCTATACTAATTCACGGGATTTGTCCTCTGATGTCTTAAGTCTTCTAGACGATGCAGAATTAAAAAAAGTACAAAAATATCTAAAACTATAATCTTATGCCTTATCCTCCTAAAGTTTTTACGGGTGTAGTCTGTCTTAACAGAAACAGAAAATTGATGTACATTGAGTGTGATATCTTCGACGGCCAAAACTTAAGATTTCCTCCATTACAAGACGATATTTTTATTTTGGAAGTCCTAGTCGAATCAATGCCAATTACCCGTGAGGGTCTTGTCGCGAATCCTCCTTTAGCTCAGTCCTTAAATTGGAAAGAAATATTTTTTATGAATAAAGGCTACTATAAAGAAGATTGGTTAAATGAAGATGATTTCAGACGAAACGACCAAATTATAATTATTACGATTTCGTAAAAACTAAAATAAATTTGTAAATTTTAAAATTATGTTTATATTTGCTTTGAACTTCATGAGTAGGTAAAGGTATTGGAACTACCTCTATGATTGATAAAAATCAAATCAATGTCTTTAATCGTCAAAAATGCCTTAATCAAGGTAACATTTGAACACATACTTACTAATGGGACAAATTCTTGTTGGTTTAAGGTAAAATCCACGTATTTCAGCTATATGATAAAATATTGGCGAAATCAACGTGGATTTCGTTATTTAAAAATATACCCCAAATTGGATAATGGTAGCGCGGGCAATCAAATTGGATTTATAACACAAGGAACTTTTCAATATAACCCCTGATTCTAAGGTACATTATTAATTCGCTAACAGCGTAGCAAAAGCGCCGGCATCACGTAGTAAAATTTAAACATAAAAAATCCCCTATTCAAACGGTATTGGAACTACCTCATAGGGGATATTGATAAAAATCTTATGGCAAATATACAAAAAAAATCAATACATACTATAAATTATGATTCTAATTTTATGCATTTTAATAAACTTACATTAATATGTGTAAAATATTGTTTTTAAACAATATAACCACTCTTATTTAAATTGTAAATTTTAAAAATTCAGCTCTCTAAACTTTTTACCAATAGCTAAACTTAATTTGGTTTTATAATCTTCGACCAACCATTCACGATAATTCTTACTGGTTTTTCCAAGGCATTTTACAAATCTTTTGACACGGCTTTCAATATCATCCGAAAGTAATTTTGACAACATCCTGGCCCCGTTTAATTCGGTTGAATTTTCAACACACATTACAGCATGTTGCAAGATTGATTTTTCGAGTACTTCTTTGGAACGAAAATTCAAGGCGGCATTTTTCTTGAATTCTTCTTCAATATCCATATCAACAACTGCTGTTTTAGCAAACATTTTACGAGTTGCTTCGGGCATTACGTATTTAAAATTATTCTCAATTTCAGCATCATCTCTGAGATTTTCCAAAT
The DNA here is from genome assembly GCF_010119235.1 of Flavobacterium phycosphaerae. NCBI lineage: Bacteria > Pseudomonadati > Bacteroidota > Flavobacteriia > Flavobacteriales > Flavobacteriaceae > Flavobacterium > Flavobacterium phycosphaerae. The sequence continues at coordinate 2,759,597 of NZ_JAAATZ010000001.1, forward strand.
AATATTCCGGAGATTTAAAGATATGCTGCCAATCTACCGGGTCATTCCACAAACCAAATCGTAAGGCATTGTTTCCTAAATCAATAACTGTGAAATTATCTTTATGCGGTAATTTACGAGAACCACGGCCAATCATTTGAAAATACAACGTCAATGACTTTGTAGCGCGATTCAAAATGATACTCTCTACCGTTGGCTCATCAAAACCTGTTGTTAAAATACCGACAGAAGTTAAAATTGCATCCGGAGTTTTTTTAAACCAATGCAAAATATCTTTTCGGTCTTCAACAGAAGTTGTATTGTCTAGGTGTTTTATAGCATAACCGGCTTCTCTGAACGTTTCATACACATACAATGACGTATTGATTCCATTGTTGAAAATCAGCGTCTTCTTCCCTAATGATTTCTCAGTATAAGCATGCAACAATTTTTCTTGCATAACCATATTCATATACAAATCATCCGAAGATTTTACGGTATAATCGCCATTAATACCGACTTTTAAAGACGTTAGACCAACATCATAACTATAGGTAGTTGCTTTTGCCAAAAAGCCTTTATCAATAAGAGATTGAATAGTATCACCAACAATTAGTTCGTCATAATTCTGATGCATAGGCAACTTAATATTGGAACTTAGTGGTGTTGCTGTAACGCCAAGAATAAATGAATTCTTGAATTGGCTGAGCAATTTTCGGAACGAATTGTAATGAGCTTCGTCAATGATCACCAAACCTACATTGTCAATCATCAGTTTTTCGTCATTCAAACGATTTTTCAGTGTTTCCACCATAGCCACGAAACAAGAATATTCATCCTGATCGGGTAATTCCTTGATGTTGCTGTTGATAATTTTATTTTTAACATCGAAGCCTTTAAGCATTTTGGAAGTTTGCTTGCAAAGCTCAATTCGGTGTGTCAATACCACCACTTTTTTATTGTGTTGTGATAAATAACGTCTCACAATTTCCGAAAAAATAACTGTTTTTCCACCTCCAGTTGGCAATTGATAAAGCAAATGATGGTCATTTGGAGCATTGTCTAATCGGTCAAAAATTTTGTCAATATCGCCCTTCTGGTAACCGTAAAGTTCCTTCTTTTCTTCTATTTCGACATTGAAATCTTTGTGAGACATAGTGGTTTGTACAATTTTGCAAAAGTACAGCTAAAAAAGAGTTCTCACACCATTAAATTTGCAAATAACACAAATTTAATATTCGAGACGTTCTACTACAGCATTGAATTCATAAGCATTAAGCCAATTTTGAGTAATTGCTTCTTCTTTAATGGTTTGTATTCGACTATGAAATTCTACTAAAATGCCATTCTCTATCAAAAAACTAATAGCTTGCTTGAAAGAAGTCAGCATGCTTTTAAAAAACAATTCCTGTTTAACCATTTTTTCAGCAGAAAATGCTTGAGCAATTTCAATAGTATAAAGCATTACATCCGCAATGATAAAGGCATCAACGCCAAGTGATATAAAATGTTTGATAATTTTTTGTGCTACAGAACGACGCATTTTTGCTTTCTTGCTTTTAACCGGAAAGTATTCGTTTGAGATTTTGAACTTAGCTTCCTGAACTAATTTATTTTCATTAGGATTGAACGCAAAATTATAGTACACTTTTACGTCATTAAACTTCTCATAAAGCTCCATAAGTTGCTCTTCCAGCTGTTCTTTGGTTAGGTCGTGCAGGTATTTTTTTAAATCGCGTTTGCTCATGAGTAGTTTATACCAACAAAAGTAACCGCTTTTTAGTTTCTTTATTAATGTTATTACTTAATTTTGCTTTCAAATCAAAAATCATGACCAAACTTTTTAAATTCACTGCCATAGCCGAAGGCGTTTCTTATCTTGTTTTATTTACTAATATGCTATTTATAAAGCCTTCCAATCTTGAACTGTACAAAACTTTGTTGTTTCCTATTGGTATGGCTCATGGTTTATTATTCATTGGTTATGTTATTTTGGCGTTTGCAATTCGGGCCAATCAAAATTGGAATTTGAAAGATTTATTTGTCGTTCAGGTCGCTTCCCTCCTACCATTTGCCACTTTTTATGTGGAGAAAAAATACCTGAGAAATGCATAAATTCGTAGCAAAAATATTTGGCTGGAGCTATCATCTTTTCAAAAAATGGGATTTTGGAGAAACACTTTCTGCCTATTTAAGTTTGGCGATTAACATCGTTATTTTAGCCTTTCTATCCTATATTATTTATTTGGTGTTCCGATTTGTTTTAGTGAGAAGCATGATCATTGTGGCGCGCAAAACCAAGACAAAGTTTGATGATTTATTGGTTTCCAACAAAACGGCTAAATACATTGCCCATTTAATTCCGCTACTGTTTATTTACAAAAGTGTTCCTATTATCTTAGAAAATTTTGTGTATTGGGAAGCTGTTTTCGGAAAACTGGTGGCAATTTATATAGTATTACTGAGCCTATGGATTATCAAAACCATATTGCATGCCGTAAGAGACCATTTAAAATCAAATCCTTCCTATAGTGATAAACCAATTGACAGTTACATTCAGGTAATAATGATTGTACTTTGGTTATTTGCTTTTATTTTCATCGTTTCCAAAATTTTTGACATCAGTACGGTAACCATGATGGGGACTTTTGGAGCTATTTCAGCAATTATCTTATTGATTTTCAGAGATATTATTTTAGGATTTGTAGCCAGTGTACAAGTTTCCTTGAACGATATGGTTCGGATTGGCGATTGGATTACGTTTGATAAATTTGGTGCCGATGGCGATGTCATTGAAATCAACTTGGCTACAGTAAAAGTTCGAAATTTTGACAACACCACCACTACTATTCCTACTTACAGTATGATTTCGGATTCGTTCCGAAACTGGCGCGGAATGCTGAATTCAGAGGGAAGACGAATCAAAAGACACGTTCTTATCAAAGCCAACAGCATTCGTTTTTTGAGTGAAAATGAATTACAGGAATTAAAAAAAATTCAGTTGGTGAGCAGCTATATCGAAAAACGTCAAACTGAAATTGACAAGTTTAACAAAGCGAATCAGATTGATAAATCCATTCTTATCAATGGCAGGAACATGACTAATTTTGGTTTGTTTCGAAAATACATCACTCAATATTTAAGCCAATATCCGGGTTTGAATAAAGAGATGATTTTGCTTTGTCGTCAGCTACAGCCAACACCACAAGGAATTCCGTTGGAAATTTATACGTTTTCAAACGACAAACGTTTTGAAAATTACGAATACATCATGGCCGACATTTTTGACCATGTGTTTGCTTCGATTTCCTATTTTGATTTAGAAGTCTATGAATTAAATTCTGATAAGGATTGTATGCCGAATTAATTGTCTAATCGGTCTTTTACGTATTCAATTTGAGTTTTTCCGTGCGGTGCCGGTTTGCCGTCTTGGCCGAGGCTAACCATAGTAATATTGGCCAATGTAATAATTACTTCTCGAGTCATCATGTTTCGCACCTGACAGGTCAAGGTTAATGATGTTTTTCCAAACTTCACCACATCAATACCAATTTCAACTATATCGCCTTGTTTGGCAGAACTCACGAAATTGATTTCCGACATATGTTTGGTAACAATTTTATTATTTTGAAGCTGAATCACTGAATACAAAGCCAATTCTTCATCAATCCAAGCCAATAAGCGTCCGCCGAATAAAGTACTGTTAGGATTTAAATCTTCTGGTTTTACCCATTTTCTGGTATGAAATCTCATTTTATTGCTGTTTTTTGTAGTGCAAAATTAATGATTTCATCATGGTCGAAGGCTAAATTTGGCAAATCATTAACCGAAAACCATTTCGCTTCTTTAGCATCATCTGAAGCAATAGCCACAACATTCTCAGCAACAAAACCATAGTATGCCACCGAAACCACATGACATCTTGGATCTCTAAACGGTTTACCAAAAGCTTTGAGTTGGGTTAATTCATCGATTTCGATTTGGGTTTCCTCTAACAATTCTCTTTTCACTGCCACATCAATATCTTCATTTTCATCAACAAAGCCAACCGGCAATGCCCAAGCGTTTTGAAATGGTTCATTCTTTCTTTTTATCAACAGTAAATAAAGTTTATTGTTAATAGTTTTAAAAACAACCGCGTCAACAGTCAGGAAAGTATAGGAAACTCTCATCTTTTTAAATTTTTGAGTACTTGATTCTGAATCAATTTGTGGAACTCAATAATAGGGAAAAAAGTTGGTTATTTGGCGGAAACCTTTATATTTGCAATGATTTTAACATTTTATTAAATAATTACAATCATACCATATGAAGAAACACCTACTATTAGTAATTCCGATTTTAAGTATTACATTGTCCGGTAATGCCCAAGATAAAAAGGATGATAAAAAAGCAACCAAAGAACTTATTGGAGTTGAAGCTGACAAAGAAATTGTGGGCGACTCTTATAACAGATGGTCAGTTGAAGTTGATTTCGGGCAAAGTAAAGGAGGTAAACCATATGCTGATGGCTATTTCGCCAGTGATCCTGATAAATTTTTAGGTGGCTTTCAATTTAATCACTATGGTATTGGTGCCAGATATATGTTAAGCCCGAAATTTGGTTTAAAATCACATTTATCCTATGACGATATAAAAAACCTACCGGGTTCTGAAAGTTTAGATTTCAGAGTACAACACATTCAGTTAACTTTTGAAGGTGTAGTTAATGCCGTTAGATTATTTGATATTCAGGATGGTGCCAAAAGATTCGGATTGTTATTCCATTTTGGTATACAAGCAGGACAAATGTCGCCAAAAATGAATACAGCTGTTAGCAATAACAAAGGGAAAAAAGAGTTGAACGGCGGAATCGTAGTTGGGGTAACACCAGCTTACCGACTTTTCAATAATGTTAGTATTTTTACTGACATCACCATCAACTCAAACATCAGACAGCACTTAAATTGGGATGGTTCTTATTCTGCCAGAAGTAACAACTTAACCGGAAGTTTATTTACTACCTCTTTAGGACTTTCATTTGCCTTTGGTAACCAAAAAATACATGGTGACTGGGCTCTTATCCAAGATAAGAAAGATAAAGAAATTGACGCTTTGGGTAACCGAATTGGTGAAATTGAAACGTTAATGAATGATACTGATAAAGACGGAGTGCCGGATTATTTAGACGCAGAAAACAACTCTATTGCAGGTGTTGCTGTTGATACCAAAGGAAGAATGGTTGATAAAAATAACAACGGTGTTCCTGATGAGTTAGAAAAATACATTGATAAAACCATTACCAATAACAACAATACCAACAGTGCAACTGTTACTAATGGTATGTTAGAACAATTAATCAATGACGGTTACGTAGCAGCTTACTTTGATCCAAACAAAGCACAACCAACCAACGCATCCTCTGACAACATCGGCTTTATCTTAAACTACTTGAAAAACAATCCTGATAAATCAATCGAGATTACCGGATATGCTGATGAGTTAGGTAGCACTGATTACAACAATAAATTATCAGGAGACAGAGCTCAAAACGTGAAAGCGATTTTAGCTAAAGCTGGTATCAGCCCATCAAGATTAACAATCGTGGGTAACGGTATTGACAAATCAGTAGATAAAAACTCTGATTACGCCAGACGTTTAGTTCGTAAAGTAGTCTTCAAAATCAAATAATAATTAACAATTAATTATTAATAACTAAAAAAAACCTCTGTTTCACAACAGAGGTTTTTTTTTAACTTTAAATATCTGATAGCTAAACAAGGCTTTATATACTAAAGTTCGTTTGGAACAGCTATAACTTTAAAAACAATCCCCATGGAAGCCAGAGACAATCACGTTCTTGAACTTAGAGGTGAAGCCCTAGGAACAATTAGCCATCAATCCTCGCTTGAAGAAGTTTTTCAAAACAAAACCTTACGCCCAATTTTAAAAATCCAAAACGATTTGTTTGTTGCTGTTTTTATCAATTATGCCATAAAACAGAAAAACGTTTTCTTCAGTCTCACACCCGAAAAGAAAATGACTTATATAGAAAATGTTATCCAACGTGATATTAAATTCAGAAACTCTCTTAAAGGTATTGTAATTGGACTATTTACAGTTGATGAATACAATGAGTACATTCAAAACTCTTCTAATCTAAACAAACGAATGATGAATATGCTGATTGAAAGACTGAAAAGTCAAATTCAAATATTAGAGCCTACTGTTTAAGTTAGTTTATTTGTTTTTTGAAATTTTTCAAATCTAAAATCCTAATCCAAATAAGCTTTCTTAATCTCCAAAAACGATTTATTAGTCAATATCAATTTTAGTATTACATCCTTTCTTAACTCCTCAAGGTCGTCAAATTTTAAATACTTTGCCCAATCCGTTTCGGTAAATACTTCTTTAATAATCCTAATAGTTTTTGCTGTTTCCTTGGCATTTCGCAACACCACCAGCTCCTCGTTTGTTAAAGACTGTTTGTGATAAAAATTCACTTCTTTGGTGGCTGTATTTACCTTGATATAAAATAATTTTGAAGTATCGTCATTAGAATAAAAATCTTCCCAATTGGCATAGGCCACCGTATTATTTTGATTTTTGAATGTGGCTAACGGAATCAGTCTCCAATGACAATCGGCAACTCTTCCCCAATGATTGGAAATGCGGTACACCCCTTTTGGAGTAAAGATGTACTGGCTCCCTGATTTACTTTTGTAATTAATAGTAAACGATTCAATTTCTACAAATGAAACCTCATGCCAAACACAAAAAGTATGGCTATGAAAATTAATTCTGTTATAGGATTTTATCAAAATATGCTGCTTATGTTTCTTGATGTGTGAATATATAAAAACCTGACTGTTTTTTACATAATCAGGCTTTTTTTATTATTAAAATCAACTGTTTAATCTTCTTCTTCCTCTGTTCCTGTTTCGCTATTGGTGGCTTTGTATTCTTTTCTGATTTCGGTATGACGAATTTCTCCGCCCGAAGTTCCCACTTGTTGTGCTAAAAAGACTGCCACAACCGCTACAAGTAAAGCTAAAAAAGAAACCAATTGGGCTTTGCTGTGCTTTTTAAAGTTAGTGTATAAACCCAATAAAGAAACTACCCCGAGTACATATAAAACCAAAGCTAGTTTTTCGGCCATTTCTTCATGTTCATGAATAATTTGTTTTCCAATACCCGGCATATCCTCAACCACTTCTTCTGCTCCTTCTCCGGTTGCCATACTCACTGCAGCAAAAACTGCCGCAATAACAAACAACACATAAGCAACATTCTTTAGAACAGTATTTTTGGAAAGGATTCCGGCAATTAAAATTCCCAACCCTAAAATAGTTCCAATAATGGGAAAATGATTTACTACTAAATGATAATGAGCTTCTGTCATAGGAATAAGTTTTAATGTTTACTCAAAGTTACTTTATTTCATCTTAATCAACATGACAATTATCATCTGTGAGGCTATTTAGAAAAGCTCAAAATTACTTTGGTTCCCACTTTTTCCTGGCTTTCAATTTCCAAATCAATTTGTAACAAAAGACACAATCGTTTTACGATGGATAAACCTAATCCGGTGCCTTTGATTTCGGGATGCTGGTTGGATTTTGAACGATAGAATTGGTCGAAAATTTTTTGCAAATCCTCTTTGGCAATTCCGATACCGTGATCCGAAATAGAACAAACTATTTTATCGTTAGTTTCAACAACATCAAAATTAATAGTACTGCCCGATTTGGAATATTTTACCGCATTGGTCAAAATATTATTGACAATGATACAAAGCAGATAGGCATCTGTGTTGACATAAAAATCTTGATCAACATGAGAGATACAAGTGAGTTTCTTTTCGCTGATGATGGTAGTGTTTCGGGACATCACATCCAGAAAAATGGCATTCAACGATATTCTCTCAATCTTTAATGTTTGTTTCTGGTTTTCAAAACGTGCCAACAATAGCAATTCATCCACCAAATGATTTAAACGATTTACTTCACTAATACAAAAATCAATTTTTTCTTTATACTCCTCAGGGTTACGAGGTTTACGTACCAAAACTTCCAAAGTCCCTTTAATTACCGCCAATGGTGTTCTAAGTTCATGAGACGCATCTGAGGTAAACTGCTTTTCGCGTTCGATGGCGTTCTCTACCCTATCCAGTAAGTTGTTAATGGTAGTTGACAACGTATACAATTCATCCCTATTTTGAGGTAATGGAATTCTGGATTTTAAATTATCTTTGGTAATAACGTTCGAAGTCTGAATAATAGAACTGATGGGCTTTATACTGCGACCGGCAATAAATCGGGCAATGAGAAACAACACCAACAGAATTAACGGATACGCTACGAGCAAAATAATGAACAGATTATTCAGTACCATTTTTGAATCTTCGAGTGACATAGCCACAATCAGAAAACCTATGATTTTTGTACCTTGATATAAGGGAACCTGAATTTGACGAACTGATATGTTGTCTAATTTTCCGTCAAACAATTCGTTATTGATGGCTCCAGCATAATAGGTTAATTGTTTCTTTTTAAGGTTGGGCGACTTGTTCACCAAAGCGCCTAATTCATCTACAAACTGAATAAAAGCAGGGCTGACATCGACTTTGTTGAACTGGACTTGTTTCCATTGTTCTTCTCGCACCAAGAGTACACAGTTTTCTTTGACTTCAATTTCTTTTAAGTGTTTGGCGACTTCTTTTTGAATATCATTATTTACTTTGATATAAACACTAAATCGAACAATAGAAAAAATCACAAAAAACACCACGAAAATTAACAACGCTGTGGTGATGATGTAGTTGGAAGCGATTCTGTTTTTAAACGAAAGTTGTTGCATTATTTCTTATTCATTAGCGATATACCCAACGCCACGAATGGTTTTGATGTAATCTTCATCTACTTTTAAATTCAATTTTTTACGGATGGCATTCATAAAAACATCGATTACGCCTGTGTCATATTCAAAGTGAATATCCCAAACATCTTGAATAATTTGGGCTCTAGAACAAACATTTCCTTTGTTTTTTACCAAATAACAAAGCAAATCGAATTCTTTTTGTGTCAACGAAACTTGGCGTTTGTCAACGGTTACAGCATGTTTTTGAAGATTGATTTCTATAGGACCTAATGTTAGGATATCCTGCTCGCTTTTATCACGTAATTGTACTTTTATGCGTTCTACCAATTCATCAAAATTAAACGGTTTTTTGATGTAATCGTTGGCGCCGCTTTTTAAGCCTTCCACCGTTTCCTGTACAGTATCTTTGGCAGTCAAAAAGATGATAGGTAGTTTGGTATTCTGTTGTCTAATAGACTGACAAACTTCGACACCGGTCATTTTGGGCAGCATCCAATCGAGCAGTACTAAATCGAATTTACCATTTTGAAAAAGAGCAAATCCTTCGGCACCATCAGAAGCTGTGGAAACCAGATAGCCTTCTTCTTCAAGCCCTTGTTTCAAAAATTGTACAATTCCGTCTTCGTCTTCAACTATTAATAAGTGCTTCATTCGTAGGTCTGATTTTCTTTTGATAAATATAGGTTAAAATTAAAATGTCACCAATGCTATGGTTTTATTTTAATCAAAATTTAATTATCCGACTTACTGCTAAAACTTGTGAAGAAGCTTATGAAAACACTCTTAAATGTGTAGCATCTGTTAATTGGGTGTTGTATTGCGTTAAATTACTAGAGGCCGGTCCTTGCGTGACAACTCCGGTGCTATTAAATTGAGCGCCATGATTGGGACAGATGAATTTATTTCCGGAAGCATTATAGTTTACGTTGGTTCCTTGATGGGTGCACGAAGCCGAAACAGCCAAAAATTCACCTGTATTGGTACGAGCCACTACAATGCCACTGTGAACTAAAAACCCACCGTTGACAGCTAATGTACCGGTACTTATATCTAATGTGAAATCAACATTTGTGGGAGCTGGTGTTGGTGAACCTTCATCTTCACCGGAACAACTACTGGCTAATCCGCCAATACAAGTTGGAACTAAAACTACTGCTGCGCCAAAACCTACTTTGGCAAAAAAATCTTTTCGGGTCATAATCAAATGTATTAAGATGATTTACTTGTTCTATTTCTTAGGAACATTGCCAAACTACTTTACCCTAAAGGAATTTACTAAAAGTATGCTTAAGATTTTCAAAGCTTATATTTTTGCTTCATAACCATCCTCAACTCCAATGTTTTTCTATTTTTGTAAAAACATTTTACTTATGCAATTCTTTAAGAAATCATCGCCATTCATCAACTTGGTATTCCTTTTTATTTTTGTCAATGTTATTCTTAGAATTGTACTGCTCTTTCATCCTATTACCCAATCGGGTTTCGGAGTTTTAGAAATCATTAAAATATTTAGTTTCGGATTCATTTCGGATTTATTTGTCTTTACGATAGCTAGTGCTTTATTATGGTTGTATCTTTTGTTTTTATCCGATTCTAAATACAACAAACCATGGGGCTATCTACTCTTTGGTGGGTTGGTCGCTTTGTTTTTGTATGTCACTTTCGGCAATACCATTTTAAACGAATACGGTGGTGTATTGCCCGAGATAGGCATGTATTTCATTGGTCTAAAAACAATTACATTTGGTTTACTATTATTTCTTCCAAAATACCGCAAGCGCATCCGACTTTGGTTGTATACCATTACCATTTTCATTTTCGTATTGCTTATAGTACAAAACGCTATTAGTGAGTTTTTCTTTTGGAATGAGTTTGGCGTTCGTTACAATTTCATTGCAGTTGATTATTTGGTATACACCAATACCGTTATTGGCAATATCATGGAGTCGTACCCGGTAGTTCCGTTGTTTATTGGCGTTGGATTAGTAGCGGGCTTCCTGACTTTTGTCATAGTTAAAAAAACTAAACCTTTCCTGCAAAAACTACCTTCGTTTCCTGACAAGCTAAAAAATCTGACGGCTTATGTGTTGCTATTTTTATTGTCTTTGTCAGCAATTCCGTTTTTATCGAAACAGGAAAATTCAACCAATGTCTTTACTAATGAGTTACAGGCCAGCGGAATTTATAAGTTTTACATGGCGTTTATTAGCAGCGAACTCGACTTTGATACCTTTTATAAAACAATATCCAATAAGGAAGCTTTTGCCTTGCTACAAAAACAATTGCCCGGTACCACTTCCGAAAGTAGTTTGCGTAAAATACAAAGCGATACTACTGAAATGCATAAAAATGTGGTACTGATTACCATTGAAAGTTACAGCGCGGAATACATGAAAGCCTATGGTAATGAAGATAATATTACTCCGTTTCTGGATTCATTAGCCACACAGAGTTTACAATTCACTAATTTATATGCTGTTGGTAACCGAACAGTTCGTGGTTTAGAAGCGGTTACTTTATGTTTACCGCCAAGTGCTGCCGAAAGTGTGGTAAAAAGAAAAGACAATAAAAACAAATTTTCTACCGGTAGCATCTTTAAACAAAAAGGTTACAATGTTAAGTACATGTATGGAGGCGATGCCTTTTTTGATAATATGGGTGATTTTTTTGGTGGCAATGGTTATGATATTGTAGATAAAAAAACATTTACACCTGAGGAAATTACGTTTTCCAATGTATGGGGAGTTTGTGATGAAGACATGTACAAGAAAGCCATTAAAGTTATCAATGCGGAAGCCAAAGAAAACAAGCCTTTCTTTAACCATATCATGACGGTTAGCAACCATCGACCATTTACTTATCCGGAGGGGAAGATTGATATTTCGGGGAAATCAAAATCGAGAAAAGGGGGTGTAAAATATACCGATTATGCGCTGCGTCAATTTTTTGCCATGGCCCAAAAACAACCTTGGTTTAAGAACACGGTATTTGTAATTCTGGCAGATCATTGTGCTTCAAGCTCCGGAAAAACCGAATTACCAATGGATAAATACCGTATTCCGGCTTTTATTTATTCGCCTGAAACAGTTCCTGCTAAAGAAGTCAACACTTTGATGTCGCAAATTGATGTGATGCCAACGTTGTTTGGATTGTTGCATTTCAGTTATGACAGCAAATTTTACGGTCAAGATATTTTTAACAGTAATTACAAACCCAGAGCTTTTGTAGCTACTTACCAAGACTTAGGCTATATTAAAGACAATATACTAACCATCATTTCGCCGGTAAAAAAAGTCAAACAATTTCAATTGATACAACAGCCTAACCCAAAAGTAGGTGCTAATTTTCAGTTGTATTTTGAAGAAAAACCCATGACTACGCTGAGAGATGATTTGGTGAACGAAGCTATTGCCAATTATCAGACTTCCGCCTATTTGCTAAAGCATAAAAAATACCAGAAGTAATTTTGAAAAAACTTCCCGAAAAGTGTGCATCAAATGTAATGACATCGGGAAAACATGCAATGCTTTTATCGTCCAAAAAGGATAAATGTCATTTAGCTGAAGATTAATTTAGAGGCTTTTTTCTTCCAATATCATAAAGGCTATATCGATTAAAAATCGAAAACACTTCTTAAAATGTGAGATTATTTTTCTGATTTCATAAAGGTTGCCGGCACAAAAGTTAATATCGATTGAACTAATCGATTTTTATTTACTTTTGTTTCAAATACCACTTATGATGAGGCAAAGAAATTGGCTTGCTCTAGCTTTTATGGCTATGAGCTTCACGTTGGCTTATAGTCAGCAAACTGTTAAAGAAAACGATTATACCATCGTTTATAACAAATCAAAAATTGCATTTCAATTCAACCAACAAAACACTGTTGTTACCAATGCTGTTGATGTAAACTCTAAAAAAACAATTACGCTCCGAAAAGAAGGAACACAATATATCTTAGATAATCTTTCTCCTGCCGAAATCATCAAAGTAGATTATCAAGTAACTACTCAAAAAGGGATTACTACTCAAAGCACTTATTTGGCCAGTCCCTCTGCTTCTACCGGAGCCATTAATGTTTATTTTAATCATGTAGTAAATACCAGCTACAGTCAAGTCCAACCTGCTGTTAATTTAGCGGATTCTTTAGATGACATGTTAATTAATTACATTAATGCCTGTCAAAATACCTTAGACATTGCTATTTACAATTCATATTCACCAAGCGGAGCGACCGGTATTGCAGGCGCTATAAATGCAGCCTATAACCGAGGAGTGCAAGTAAGAGTCATTTATGACGGAAGTACAAGCAGTGTAATGATACCGTTATTAAATTCAGGCATACCCGTTTTAGCCAGTCCAACTAGCTCAAGCTATGGCATTATGCACAATAAGTTTGTAATTTTTGATGCAAACAGCAGTGATCCTAACAAACCTTATGTATGGACAGGTTCTACCAATTGGACAAGCGTTCAGATTGACGGGCCGGACCGAAATAGCGTTATTGCCATTCAAGATCAGGCTTTAGCTTTAGGTTATAAAATAGAATTTGAAGAAATGTGGGGAAGTTCAACCATGACTCCCGACTTAGTGCTTTCGGAATTTGGTCCGTATAAAATTGACAATACCCCTCACACCTACATCATTGGAGGCAAAACCGTAAACAGTTATTTTAGCCCAAGTGATAATGTTAATGCAAAAATAATTGCTGCCATCAATTCGGCCAATAGTGATATTAATATAGCGACAATGGTGTTGACTCGTAGTGACATCAGCAACAGTTTGATTTCTAAATACAATGGCGGATTAACGAATATAAACATCGTAACCGATACTCAAAATCCAACAGGAAATCAATTTGATAATTTACAGGCCAATTTAGCTGCAAACCATGTAGTGAAATTTACCAACAGCGGCATAATGCACCACAAATTCATGGTAGTCGATAATTTTAACAGTACTTCAGATCCTTTGGTTTTAGTGGGCTCACATAATTGGAGCAGTTCTGCCGAAAACAAAAACGATGAGAACACCTTAATTGTTCACGATTTAAATATTGCCAATCAATACTATCAGGCCTTTGCCTTTTTGTATGTAGATGCCGGCGGACAAATAACTTTGGCTAATCCAGAATTTACCACTCATGAGTTTGCCCTTTATCCAAACCCAACAACCGGTTTATTGACGATTGATACCAAAAATGCTTATTCATTAGAGAACGTCTCCATCCGTATTCATGATGCTTTAGGTAAAAATGTATTCTTTAACGAGTATTCCAGTTTAGTTCACGAAAACATTTCTATCAGTAATCAGGCGGCCGGACTTTATTTTGTTACTATCCAAACCAATGGAAAAACTTGGCATTATAAAGTGATTAAAGAATAACTTGCCTTTGCTTCATTTTAACCGCGATTACTTTGGGCTGACAGCACTGCTGTTTGTTATTGAAGTTTTGATAGCTTCATTTGTACACGACAAAATCGTTAGGCCTTATATTGGCGATGTTTTGGTGGTAATGCTAATTTATTGTTTTGTGAAATCGTTTCTGAATTTAAAAATAATAACGGCAGCAGTACTAGTATTGCTTTTTGCCTTTAGTATTGAAACCTTGCAGTATTTCAATTTAGTGGAAAAGCTGGGTTTAGAACAAAATAAAATAGCCCGAATTGTTATTGGCAGTTCTTTTGAATGGGTAGATTTTATTGCCTATAGCTTAGGGATTTTGATAATCCTTGTCGTTGAAAAACAACTAGCTAAAAAGGAATTATAACAGTCCGTTATACTTTCGGATAAACCACTCGGCCGCCAAAGAAAGCGCTATCAAAATCAATAACCAAATCCAATCAATCAAAGGCGATTTTTTGACAATCGTTTTTTGAACCGCTTTATAACTTTCATCGTCCAAAAGTTGTTTAATCAAAGTATCTAATTGGTTAGGCAGAAAAGCTTTTCCTTGGGTTTGTGTGGCTAATTGATTTAGTTTATTCCAATCCGGATTGACGAATTGTTTTTCGATATCAAAATCTAATACCTCAAAACTGCTGCTGTAGGATGAATTAGAGTTTAATTCTTTTACGGTAAACTTATACGTACCAGCTGCTAACCCGTCTAAATTAGCTTGAAAAGCATTGGTTGTTCTAAGCAAATCGTAGTTTTTTACTTGTTTGGTTTTTGTATTGGAAACCGCAATAGTGAGTCTTGCCTTTTCATCTAATTCATAATTTTTATTGAAATATTGTGCGGTAATTTCAATGCCTTCTCCCGAATTATAAAAACGTTCATGATTAACCACCATAGATTTTCGAGCTTTGTTAGACGTTAAATACTGAATGGTTTTGTCTAAGAAAATATCAAAATCGGCAAAGCTTTTTTTAGCTACAAAACTTTCGGCACGCCATTTCCAAATGTTTTCTCCAAACAAAAAAGCACTGCGCACGCCTTGATTTTCAGTAAATGACAATAAAGGTTGGTTGGTAGCAATATTTCTAATGGTTGAGGACAGCAAAGTATTGGCATTGTCTTTGGCAGTAATGGTTCCAAATTTATTTTCCAAAGGCGGAAACTGTTCAAAGCCAATATTGTCTAAAGCAAAAAGATTAAACTGACTGTCAAAAGACGCCAAATAATCCTCTTTCTGTCCGCTCATTCTAAACGAAAAACTAGTTTGATTTTGGTTTAAAAAAGTAAAATCCGTGTCATTCCCGGTGATAATCCAAGTGTTGATTTTGGCATTAGCGTTTTGCTCAAAAAGACTCTTGAACTCAACAGTTGGCTGATACAAAATTAAAACATTATAATTTACTAACGATTTGACTTCGTTAGGCTTAAGAATAGTTACTTTTCTTTGTACATTAGTTTCTATAGCGCGCTTTATCGCTCCTAAATCAGGGTGAGCCATGGCTGAAACCAAAGCTACTTCTGTCTTTTGGTCGATTACTTCAACAGCAAAATTCTTAGTGTTGTTGTAGGTGTTTTTTTCCGGCTCTTTTGAACTAATGGTGGCTCTCAGAATTTGCAATCCTACTTTATCCGCCGGAAGCAATACATTGAGCGTTGCAGATTTTTGAGTGGGTGAAAAAGCTACCGTTTGTTCTGTCAGCAAACTATTGCCCTGAGTGATTTTGAATGTAGCATTCACCGATTTGGTTCCCGAATAGTTCAGAAATACTTCTACCGGAAATTTATTTTTGTGAAACGCATATTTGTTGACATTCAATTGGGCCACCTTTAAATCCAAATAAGTAGTCGTATCGCCAACAGCAATTGGATATACTTTATTATCTGGGTTGAATCCAAAAACATAATCCTCTCCCGATGTTTGATTTCCGTCAGAAATTAATACCGTTGGAAAATGTTGGTTCTTGTAAATGTTCTTCAGGTTTTTGGCCACGACATCCAGATTGGATTGCTTTCCTTTAAAATCAATCGTATCTGATGGTAAAAAATCCTGATCAAACTGGTACGATTGTACTTCAAACTTATTGGCTAAAGCGGAATTACTTTTTAATTTCTCCAAAACTTCCAGAGCTGACTTGTCTGCTTTCAAATCTTTAATAGAAGCTGAATTATCAATCACAATGGGTAATGGAGTCTTAATCGTTTCAATCGTTTTTCTGGAAATAATCGGATTGATTAACAATAATAACAATCCGAAAACAGTGAAGAAACGCAAAAAAGCCAAAAGCAAAGTGACTTTTGACCTGCTTTTGGCTTTGTATAAATAATGGTAAAATGACACAGCTAACGCTATTCCTAAAGAAAGTACTATCAGTAAAACCGTGTTTGTCGTCATTTAAGTGTATTGATTAGTATTCCTAATTCGTGATTTCTGATTAGGTTAGCATTCCGCCACAAACATTTAACACTTGTCCTGAAACATAAGCACTCATATCAGAAGCCAAGAACAAACAAGCATTGGCGACATCTTCCGGAGTTCCACCGCGTTTCAACGGAATAGAATCTCTCCAGCCTTGTACCACCTCTTCGTTTAATTTCGCCGTCATTTCGGTTTCAATGAATCCCGGAGCAATGGCATTACAACGAATATTTCTCGAACCTAATTCTAATGCTACTGATTTGGTAAATCCAATCATACCGGCTTTGGAAGCGGCATAGTTGGCTTGTCCGGCATTTCCTTTCACACCCACCACCGAACTCATGTTTACGATAGAACCTTTACGGTTTTTCAGCATGATTTTTTGAACCGCTTTGGTCATATTGAAAACAGATTTCAAATTGATTTCGATTACTTTATCAAAATCCTCTTCGCTCATACGCATTAAAAGGTTGTCTTTGGTAATACCGGCGTTATTGATTAACACGTCAACGTTTCCGAATTCAGCCATAACATCGTCAACCAGTTTTTGAGCTTCATTGAAATCGGCTGCATTTGATTTATATCCTTTGGCTTTGATTCCCAAAGCTGACAATTCGTTTTCTAAAGCCAAAGCACTTTCGGCAGAAGAACTATAAGTGAAAGCTACATTGGCTCCGTGTTGGGCAAAAACTTTAGCAATACCGCTTCCAATTCCTCTACTTGCGCCGGTGATGATGGCTACTTTTCCTTCTAATAATTTCATGTTTAAAAAGAGTTTGTTTGATAATTTTAATGAAAGGTCAAATATAGAATAATTTATACTCAGGAAAAAATATCATTTATATTTAAACCTTTAGTACTATTGTAAGTCGAAAACCACTCACCTAACCCAAAATGACGCAGCAATACAACTTTGAAAAACTCTATCGCGAGTACCACGTGCTGGTGTTCAATGTGGCGTTGAATTATCTGCAAAACCTAGAAGATGCAGAAGAAATTACACAAGATGTGTTTGTAAAAGTATACCATTCGTTAGAAAATTTCAATCAAAAAGCCTCTCACAAAACCTGGATTTACCGCATAACAATTAATCACTGTTTGGATTACATCAAGAAAAAGAACAGTCAGAAACGCTTTTTTATTTTTGGGCAAAAAAGTCAAAACGAACAGGAATATCTAAACGCCACCAACTTTGAACATCCGGGAATTTTGATGGAAAACCAAGAAGATGCGGCTATTTTATTCAAAATTATCAATACTCTCACCGAAAACCAGAAAACGGCTTTCCTCCTATCCAAATTGGATAGATTAAGTAATCCTGAAATTGCCGAGATAATGCAGCTCAGTATTTCTTCGGTGGAATCCCTTATTTTCAGAGCAAAAGCCGCCCTTCAGGAAAAATTAGCAGAAAAATTTACAACTTACCGCAAGAAAAAATAATAACTCACGTCTAAGCAAGTATGGAAAAAGAAAATTGGATAGCAAAAGTACTAGACAGTACTAATGGTTTGACTCCCGTTCAGCCCGATGCTGCTTTATGGTCCAAAATACAGCTAAAAACAAACCTACAAAACAAGGTTTCTCCCAAAACAGTTTGGTTGGTAGCGGCATCAATACTGGTTTTAATTGCTCTTAACATTACTGTTATAAAAACAAAAAACAAAGATAAAATAGCATCCACTACTTCCTATTTTGAATCAACAATGAACCAAAGCAATCAGTTATATCAATAGCATGGAAAAAACAAAATTATTAACTATAGCCGTTATCGGGCTCTTATTACTCAACTTGGCTACTCTGGGTTTTCTGTTTTTAAACGGACCTAAAGGACACCGACCACCAATGGACGGAATGCACGGAAGACAAAAACCAAGAGAAATCATTATCGAAAAATTACATTTCGATATTGCACAGCAAAAGGAATACGACCGGATTATTCAGTGGCATCAAGGTGAAATACGAAAGTTGGATCAAAACATTCGTCAAACTAAAAACGAATTATACTCTCAATTGATGCAGCCGGAAGTCAATGCTAAAACCAAAGACAGTTTAATTGCCGTTTTAAATTCTTATCAAAAACAGATTGAACAAACCCATTTCAAACATTTTGAAGACATCAAAAAGTTATGTCATCCAAACCAAAGGGAAGATTTCAACGATTTGACCGAAGAATTAGCCAGAATCTTTGCGCCAAAACCTCACGGTCCGAGACATGAGTAAAAAGGAAATCCTTGTGGTACTGGTGCTATTGTTTTGTTTTAAGAGTACAGCTCAAAGCAAAAACGATTCCTTATCTCTCAACTTCAAGGCAAAATTCAATACTCTTCCCATCGAATTAAATCAGAGTTACACCACCAAAAACAAAGACACTATAACGATTACCACTTTTCGTTGTTATGTTTCAAACATTGAAATTCAATATAGCGACCATACCATTTTCAAAGAAAAGAACAGTTATCATTTGCTCGATTTGGAAAATCCCGTGTCATTATTGATTCCGCTTACACTAAAAAGTAATAAACAAATAACCAAACTAATTTTCAATATTGGTATTGACAGTCTGACTAATACTTCCGGAGCTTTAACCGGCGATTTAGATCCTATCAAAGGTATGTATTGGGCTTGGCAAAGTGGTTATATCAATATGAAAATTGAAGGCACAAGTCCGAGTTGTCATACTCGTAAACATGAATTTCAGTTTCATTTGGGCGGATACTTCCAACCCTATTATGCTATGCGTCAGATAAAATTTGAACTTGACAAAAGAGCTGATAACGACATTACTATTGCCATCGATTTAAATGACTTTTTTTCCAATATACAACTGTCGGAAACCAACAGCATCATGATTCCCGGAAAGCAGGCCATGCAACTGGCTGATTATAGCACCAAAATGTTTCATTTAGAATGAAAGCAAATTGGACATATTGCATCGCTTTGGGACTGATACTTCTCCTATGCTTGGCTTTTTCCAATAAATTCACCACACCTTTATACCTCGAAACTCCTAAAGGTTGGCCAAAACCCTATTATGATTTCAAAAAAAATCCGTTAACCGAAGAAGGATTTCAGTTGGGCAGGCATTTATTTTATGACCCTATTATTTCCCGCGACAGTACCATTTCGTGTCAAAGTTGTCATTTACAACAAACGGGATTTACTCATGTAGACCATCAAGTAAGCCATGGCATTCAGGGAAAAATTGGCACACGTAATGCTTTAGCGCTGATTAACTTGGCCTGGAATAAAGATTTTATGTGGGATGGCGGTGTGAACAATTTAGAAGTTCAGCCGATTAATCCTATTACCAATCCATTAGAAATGGATGAAAAGCTCGAAAACGTGGTGGCCAAATTACAACGGAGTACAAAATACAGAGCCTTATTTGCTAAAGCTTTTGGTGACGAAAAAATTACCAGTCAACGCATTTTAAAAGCCTTGGCACAATTTACGGTAATGCTAACCTCTTCTAATGCTAAGTATGATAAAGTAATGCGCAAAGAAGAAGTATTTGCCTCCAATGAACAACATGGCTATGAATTATTCAAAACTAATTGTGCCACTTGTCATACTGAACCGCTTTTCAGCAATACTAAGTTTGAAAAGAACGGATTAGCTGTTGATGAAACACTAAACGATTTGGGTCGAATAAAAATCACCCACAAGCCTGAGGATTCTTTACGCTTCAAAGTGCCGACCTTGCGAAACATCCAATTTACTTTTCCGTATATGCATGACGGGAGATTCAAAACGCTAACAGAAGTAATCAAACATTACAATTCGTTGGGGCATGATAAAAATTTACCAAAAGAACTGGCTAAACCCATGAGGCTTTCGGATAACGACCGAGTAGATTTAGTCGCTTTTTTACTAACACTAACGGATAAAGAATTCCTTTTCAACCCACGATTTAACTTTCCTAAAGAATAATTTTAAAAACCCACGCAAGAATAAAAAAGTTCTTTCGTCTAAACCAATAACTAACCAATTCTCCTCTTATGAAAATAAAGTTCTTAACTTGGCTGTTCGTTTCAAGTAGCTTGCTGCTTCAGGCACAAACCAACCCGGCAATAACTTCATGGTTGCGTAATACTACCGGAATTACAGGTCGTCATTACGTTTCGGGCAACTCAACTCCGATTATCGATGCTGTGGCTGCCAATGTGCAAACGGTTCAATACTCAACTAATTGGGTTTATGTTACTACCAATGGGATTCCGGCTTACATAACCGGCCCTTTTTTAGACGGAAATCCTTCGTTGGCCACTACGCAAAATGGAGCTATTTTCAAATTTCCTTTAAATCCAACACAAAATACAGGAACACCAACTGCTACCAATGGCGGTAATATTGGTCTCTTTATCAATGGTGTAGCCTTGTTTGATTATCGGGATGGTGTATCCTGGAAAAATTCAACTAATTCATTATGCGGTGGACCCATTCAACCGGCTTGTACCGGTGACGGAAAATGGAATCGTGATGCTATCGTAGCCGAAAAAGGTGGTTTTGATTGTGCCAAAGCGCATCCGGCTATGGGGAATTACCATCACCATCAAAACCCGAGTGCATTTAATTTAGATTTGGCCGTAATTTCAACCGTCTGTGATGCATATCCGTCGGATGGTTTATATGTTATTAATGAAACGCAGCATTCTCCTTTGATTGGATTTGCTTATGACGGCTTCCCAATATATGGTGCTTATGGTTATGCCAATGTTGACGGAACCGGAGGTATCGTCAGAATGAAATCAAGTTACCAATTGCGAAATATAACTACTCGAACTGTTTATGCTGATGGCACTGATGTTACCGATGGGCCTGCTGTAAGTGCTACTTATCCTTTGGGCTATTTCAGAGAAGACTACGAATTTGTATCTCATCCTTCAGATGCCAGTTATTTAGACATTCATAACGGAAGATTTTGCGTTACTCCTGAATATCCTGACGGAATATATTGCTACTTTGCTACGGTAGATGCCAACCACAATTCAGCTTACCCTTATGCTGTGGGACCTACCTTTTATGGCAATAAAACAGCTGTGAAAGTATCTACTATTTCAGAATCTACAACTCCTTATACGCTAAGCAACGCCAACTTTGATGTAACCAAAATGAACGCTAAAATCTATCCGAATCCGGCAAAAGATTTTGTGGCTATTCAAACGGATATGATGGAAAACAATATTGAAGTAGCTTTAGTGGATGCCTTAGGAAAAGTGATTAAAACCCAGCAAATTCTGCAAGGAAGTACCCTAAGCGTTTTTGATTTGCAAACCGTTTACAATGGGGTTTATTTTCTAAAAATCAGCGATAACAGCCATTCCAATACTTTTAAAATAATAGTTAATAAATAAGCCTATGAAAACCAAATGGATTTCCTTATTGGCTGTGGCCTCATTATGGTCCTGCAGCAGTAATTCCTCCGATGATTATGTTGATCCTTATGCTAATGTTAAGGCTACTTTCGGAACCAAAATTGATTTAGACAATTTGGCTAATTATGCCAATCAAACCATACCAACGTATATTACGAAAGATAACGGAATGGCCAACCCTATTACCAATAAAGGGGCAACTTTGGGCAGGGTTCTTTTTTATGACAAAAATCTATCCGCCAACAATACTATTTCCTGCTCTAGTTGTCATCAACAAGCCAATGCCTTTAGTGATACCAATGTAGCCAGTATTGGTGTAAACGGAACTACCGGGCGTCATGCCATGCGCTTGATTAATGCCCGTTTTGCTAATGAAAACAAATTCTTTTGGGATGAACGTGCGGCCACACTTGAATTTCAAACCACACAGCCCATCCGAAATCATAACGAAATGGGATACAGTGGCGCGAATGGTGATGAAGATTTTAACAATTTAGTTACTAAATTAAGTCAGTTAGGCTATTACAAAGAACTTTTCAAATTTGTATACGGTACAGAAGATATTACCGAAAGTAAAATACAGTTAGCTTTAGCTCAATTTATTCGCAGTATACAATCGTTTGACAGTAAATACGATGCCGGAAGAGCTTTAGCGTTAAATGATGGTCAGACTTTTTCCAACTTTACCAATCAGGAAAATCAAGGAAAACAATTGTTCCTAGCGCCTCCTCAGTTTGATGCTACTGGAAGCCGTACCGGAGGTGGTTTAGGTTGTGCGGGTTGTCATGCGGCCCCGGAGTTTGATATTGCACCCAATTCGGGCAACAATGGAATCATAGGGGTTTTAAACGGTACCGGAATTGATATTACCAACACCCGTGCTCCTTCTCTACGAGACATTGTTAAGACCGATGGAACCTTAAACGGTCCCTTGATGCATACCGGAGTAATCACTAGCTTACAGGCAGTTATCGGACATTATGGAACTATTAATTTAGCTCCGGGCAATACCAATCTTGACCCTAAGTTAAGACCCAACGGTTTTGGACAACACTTAAACCTAACCGCTCCCGAGGTAAATGCGGTCATGGCATTTCTCAAAACACTATCGGGCACCAATGTATACAGCGATCCGAAATGGTCAAACCCGTTTCCAAATTAAAATAAAAAAAGCCCCTTATTCGAGGGGCTTTTTCTATATAGAATAATTGGTTTATTCTTTAATAAATTTACTGCTTGCAGTTCCTTTATCACTTATAATTTTTATAAAATAACTGCCTGTTTTTAACCCGGAAACATCAAGGGTTCCGGTTGGCTTAGTATTTACCTGAACTAATTGCCCTAGTGTATTATAAATATTTACCGAACTAATTGTGACATTTTGTTTAGTGGTAATTATCAAATTGTTTTTTGCGGGTACTGGTGATAAATTAA
This sequence comes from Flavobacterium phycosphaerae, assembly GCF_010119235.1. Lineage (NCBI taxonomy): Bacteria > Pseudomonadati > Bacteroidota > Flavobacteriia > Flavobacteriales > Flavobacteriaceae > Flavobacterium > Flavobacterium phycosphaerae. Next base: position 2,783,060 of record NZ_JAAATZ010000001.1, read on the forward strand.
ACACGCTGCTAAATTCAAAATCAGCATTAGACAACGGATTAAATACCTGCACGGCGTAAGTATTAGTTACGATTGGGGCATTGTAGTCAAAGTAAATATTAGCAGAATTGTTAATTATTTGGCCCTCAGTAAGTGATGGCAGTGTCTTAATTTTAAAAGCTACAAAACCATCATTATTGGCATCATCAAACGGGAGATTAATGTTTCTAAAAATAAATTCAACTTTGTTGTTTGATGTTATTTTGGTTACAAAAGAATGACTTCCGCTTAAAGGAATCAGTGTATTAATATCAAACTTTGTAGTGTCAATTACATCACTAACCACAATATTTTGTGCATCTGCTGTACCCGTATTTTCAAATCGGATAATATAATGCAGGTAATCACCTAATTTATTGAGCGGGAGGTTGTATCCTTCTGTACAGGTTTTGTCATTTGGATCAAATGAATTAACAATAGTTTGAGTGATGCTTGAAACGTTATCTGAAGGTGTTTCATCGGTTGTACCGGTAATTCTTGCACTGTATTCTATGAGATTACCCGAATTCAACGGAGGTGTTTCTAAAGGTGAATTCAGATTAAAAGTGACTGCTATTTCTCTGGTTTCAAAAGGTTGCAAATTACTGAAAGACCAATTTAAAGTGTTATAGAAAGCAGTTGATTCACTAGTATAATTGGGATTAGCGACAACAAAATCTTCAATAGGATTATAATAATCAAGGGAAACTGTTCCGCTTTGTCCCGAAGTCCCTTTATTTTTATAAATGATTCTATAATTAGCATCAAAACCCGGACGAGCTGAAGTAGTTGGCAGTAAAGTAACTTCTAAATCATTGTGAGTTCCATTGGAAGTAATACAAAAATCTTGATTAAACGGACTTACAGCATCAGGAAAAGTAACATTAGTAACTGACGGAAAAACGGTAAAGTAGTCCGGATTTTCAAATATCGGAGTTATGGTATGGGTACCATCTTGAACCTCATAATGATAAACACCTGTTGCATCTGCAATTAAATTCCCAGCATTCACACCATCAGAAATTGAAAAATGTAAATTTGGATACATAACGTCATTTACATCACAACCATTGCCATTGGCATCGTAATGAGTAGTTCCCTGCACGGTATAAAAATCACCACCGGGTACAAAACTACAATAGGAATTCACATGACAGTTAGGAAATCCCGATGTATTATCAATCAAGTATTGAATAGTTTCTGTCTCAAAACCTTCATCGGCGCAAATATATTCTAAGGTAGGATTTCCGGAAATAGTAAAATCTTCGTTAGCACCATTTTTGATATTCAGAGTAACCAGATTATTATTATTGCAATATAAATATTGTAAGTAACCTGAAGTGCTTACATCTAAAGTAGTAAGTAAGTTGTCATTACATAACAAATTATGTAAATTGGTTGAAGCTGAAAAATCCAAAGTACTGATTTGATTATTTTCACAGTATAAGGTAGACAGATTTGGTAAACCGGCTATATTTAGTGTTGTCAACAGATTATTTCTGCACTCCAAAAGAGACAATTGTTCTTTGTTACTAACATCAAGAGATGACAATTGATTAAAAGAACAAATTAAACTGGATAGATTGTTTAAGGCGCTAACATCAAACGAGGAAAGCTGATTATTAGCACAGTTAATTCCCGTTAGATTAAGGGAAGCGTTAACTTCCAGTGAAGCAATTTGATTGTAACTGCACTCAAAAGATTCTAATATAGTTAATCCACTTAAATCTAATGCCGTAAGTTGATTATTAGAACAATTCAGCACTTGAAGATTCGGCTGACCGGAAACTATCAATGTCTGAAGCAAATTATCTGTGCAAATCAAATTATAAATATTTAATCCGGTTACATCTAACGAGGTAAGCTTATTATTAGAACAATACAAATAATGAAGATTACTCAGACCATTTAAATTCAAGGTAGTAATTTGATTGTAGTCACAACTTAATTGCTCTAAATTAGTCATACCACTTAAGTCAATAGTAGTAATCTGATTATCAAAACAATATAACATAAGAATATTAGTAAAACTAGTAATACCGGTCAAATCAGTGATGCCTTTATTATTAACATATAAAATATCAGTAACACTTGATGCCTCGCTTACCTGGATTTCACCATCGTTATTAGTATCAATTACCGGATTATGATTGAGTAAGGCATTTTTAAAATTCATGTCAGGTATATTGACAATCTGTGCATTTCCTGTAATCCCAATCAAAATAAAAGTCCAAATAGTGTAAAGTTTTTTCATAAAAACAGTTTGATGTTCAAATATATACAAAAATAGCAGTGTTTGGTTTTTCTGTCAAATAAAAAATCCCCTTGTAACTAAACAAGAGGATTTCAATATTAAAAAACAGGGAAAATTATCCCATCACTTCTTTTACTTTTTTACCGATTTCAGCAGGAGTTGTTTATAAAAACATTTAGTTACTCTTTGACAAACTTACTATTCGCCGTGCCTTTATCGGTATTAACTTTTATAAAATATGTCCCAGCCTTAAGGTTAGCAACATCTATACTTGAAACAGTTGCTGCATTAGGTATAGCGATTACCATTTGTCCTAAAAGATTGTATATTTCTATTGACTTTACTCCTATCGTTTCCTTTGTTTGCAAGTTCAACATTTGTTTAGTCGGCACAGGATACAAGCTAAAATAGGCATTGAAATCAAAATCTTGAGTAGCCAAAGCTTGAACGGTTGTTGCAAAAGCATTAGTCACTATCGCCGCATTATAATCAAAGAAGATACTGGCCGAATTGGTAAACGTATCTCCAACTACTAATGTCGGTTTTGTTTTAATTTTAAAGGCAACATACCCATCATTATTGGCATCGTCAAAAGGCAGATTGATGTTTTGAAAGATAAATTCAACTCTGTTGGTATTTGCAATACGGGTTTCAAAAGGAGCACTGCCGCTTAGTGGTATCAGTGTACTGATATCAAACTTAGTGGTATCAATCATATCTTTCACCACAATATTTTCAGCATTTGTGGTACCTGTATTTTCAAAACGAATGATATAATGTACATACTCACCCACCATACTTGGTGTTATAGTTGTGCCTTCTAAACAAGTTTTGTCGTTAGGATCATGCGAATTCAACACCAACTGATTCAAAGTCGAAACATTATCAATAGGCGTTTCATCAACAGCTCCTACTATGGTTGCCACATAGTGCAATATATCGCCACTTACCAAAGGTGGTGTTTCCACCGGGGAATTTAAATTAAATGATACATTAATAACCCTTGTTTCAAAAGGGGCAAGATTACTAAACGACCAAGTCAAATTATTTTCGGCAACATTTTGTATTAAAGGTGTTGCGCCTACAAAATCTATAACATTATCATCAAAAGTTAAGTTTATTGAACCGTTTTGAATACTGGTTCCTTTGTTTTTGTATATGATTTTATAGTAGGCATCAAAGCCCGGACGCGCTAAATCTATGGGCAGTAAAACAATTTCTAAATCATTATGTGTTACTCCGGTTGGTTCCAAACAAAAATCCTGAACCATTGGATTAACAGCTGTTGGCACAGTCAAAGTAAGATTGGTTGGACTTATATTGAAATAACTTGGATTTTCGATTTGCGGAGTGATTGCATAATTTCCTATTGGCAGGTAAATATGATAAAAACCTGAAATATTGGCGAATAGATTAGTCGTTACACTACCACTGACTACATTAAATTTCATAAAAGGAAAATCAATATCATTCGCATCACAGCCGTTCGCATCCAAGTCAATTCGGATGTTTCCTTGCAATGTACCATAAGTACCTGCGCCGGGAACAAAAGAACAATAAGTATTGACCGTACAATTTGGGATTCCAAAAGTAACCACAGAGTTTTGAACAGAAGTCAACTGTTCTTCATCACAACAGATATAAGCCAAATTGGGATTGTTCATAATGTAAAATAACGATTCAAACCTGCCATTTTTCACAAACAAACTAGTCAATTGATTATTGTTGACATACAAATTACTTACTTTAGTATCGCTGATGTCAAGAGTGGTAAGTAAATTGTGGTCTGCTTTCAATTCGGTCATGTTTATACAACCTTGCACATTAATACTGGTGAGTAAATTAGTATTACAATCTACCCAGGCTAACTGTTGATGATTGCTTAAATCTAAACTCGAAAGATTGTTAGAGTAGCACTGCAATTCAAATAAAATTGGACAGCTGCTTACGTCTAAACTAGTCAATACATTGGAATACGTATAAAAATACCTAAGGCTTGAACATCCTGTTAGGTTTAACGAAGACAATTGATTGGAATAACTATACACTTCATCTAACTGTGACATGCCCGAAAGGTTAAGGCTCGTCAATTGATTGGAATAACAATAAAGATTAACCAAACTTGTTATAGCATTAATGTTAAGCGAAGTCAGCAGATTATTATCGCACTTAAAGTAAACCAAACTTGGTAAGCCCGATAAATTAATTGTGGTAAGCTTATTATTACTACAAGTTAGATTGACTAAATTAGTTAAACCGCTCACCGTTAAACTTGCCAATTGCGATGAGGTAACGCTTAAATCCGTCAAATTGGTCAGTGCGCCAACGTTGATACTGGTAATAGAGGTTCCTGTGCTGATTAGTTTCCTCAAGTTGGTAAAGTATTCAACACCACCCAAACTAGTAATCGTAGCTCCGTTTGCCGTTAGCTGATAAATAACCAAAGCTTCACTGACTTGTATCTGACTGTCACCATTAGTATCAACAACAACGCTTGTTCCTGCCTGATTCTTGGCAATACCATTTGAAGTGGTTGCTGATAAAAGTCTGGTTTTAAAATTAGCATCCGTAAAATTTATAATTTGGGCATTACCCAAGCATACTGAAAAAAGCAATAACGAGTAAAGATATTTGAACTTCATATAAAGTAATTTGATAGTCAAATATATAAAAGTTTTTAAATAAAAAAAGCCTCACAATAGTGAAGCTTTAAATTATAATGTATGTCGGGAAATTATCCCATCACTTCTTTAACTTTTTTACCGATTTCAGCAGGAGAATCTACTACGTGAATTCCGTTTTCTCTCATGATGCGCTTTTTGGCTTCAGCAGTATCATCGGCACCACCAACGATAGCACCTGCGTGCCCCATCGTTCTTCCTTTTGGCGCCGTTTCACCAGCAATAAAACCAATAACCGGTTTGCGATTCCCATCAGCTTTAATCCATTTAGCAGCATCAGCTTCTAACTGACCTCCAATTTCACCAATCATGATGATACAAGCTGTTTCAGGGTCGTTCATTAATAATTCAACCGCCTCTTTAGTTGTAGTTCCGATGATCGGGTCACCACCAATACCGATAGCTGTAGTAATACCTAATCCTTGTTTTACCACTTGATCAGCCGCTTCATAAGTTAACGTACCCGATTTAGATACGATACCTACATTTCCTTTTTTGAAAACAAAACCAGGCATAATCCCCACTTTAGCTTCACCCGGAGTAATTACGCCCGGACAGTTAGGTCCAACCAAACGACAATCTTTTCCTTTGATGTATTGATACGCTTTAATCATATCGGCTACCGGAATACCTTCGGTAATGGTAATAATTACTTTGATACCCGCATCAGCCGCTTCCATAATAGCATCGGCCGCAAAGGCAGGCGGAACAAATATGATAGTAGTATCAGCTCCGGCTTGTTCTACAGCATCTTTAACTGTATTAAAAACGGGACGATCTAAATGAGTAGTTCCTCCTTTGCCCGGAGTTACACCACCCACTACATTGGTACCGTATTCAATCATTTGCGAAGCGTGGAAAGTTCCTTCGCTTCCGGTAAATCCTTGTACTATTATTTTTGAATTTTTATTAACTAAAACGCTCATGTTTGTGTTTGTTTATTTGTGTTTATTTTTTGTGTTGCAAAAGTAGAAAATAGTAATTAGTAATTGGTAATTAGCCATTAGTTTTTTGCAAATTTGTTATAGCTGACTCATTTGATACCCACGATAAAGCTTATTGCCTTTCAATTCCCAAATGACCATGAAATGAGCTAACAACATTTCTTCTCTGGGATTCTCAATGGTTTTGACATAATGTGAATAGCGAACCGAAACCAAATTATCCTCAGCAATGATATGCGTAATTCTGGATTTGGAACGCACATAGGCTTTACCAAATTCGCTACTCAAAGCAAGAATGTCCGTTTTTTTAAGTTTTAAAAAGCCTCTGGTACTGTGCCATTCTAAAATCACTTCAGGATGCAAAAACTCTTTAACCGTATCGGGTTCCAAAAGTACATCTGACTGGTAAAATTTTTGAACGATTTCTTTAGCGCTCATAGTTTATTTCAATTTATTTAAAATATCCGGTATTCTTTTTACGTTGGCTAATTGCTTCAACTTTTCGCGTGATTCTTCTACCGGCGTACCAAAATAACTCTTACCTCCTTCAATCGACTTCGTTACGCCCGTTTGTCCTAAAACAACCGCTTTGGCGCCAATGGTAATGCCACTGGTAGTTCCCACTTGCCCCCAAAGTGTCACTTCATCTTCTATAATTACACAACCGGCAATACCCGTTTGTGAAGCAATCAAACATTTTTTACCAATAACCGTATCATGACCCACATGCACTTGGTTATCAATTTTTGTCCCGGCACCTATGGTCGTATCACCGGTAACGCCTTTATCAATAGTGCACAAGGCTCCAATACCTACATTATCTTCAATCACTACTCGCCCACCGGAAAGCAATTGATCAAAACCTTCGGGACGTTTTTTATAATAAAAAGCATCAGCACCCAAAATGGTACCTGAATGAATAATCACATTGTCACCAATCACAGCATTATCATAAACAATAACATTAGCATGTAACAAACAGTTTTTGCCAATGGTAACGTTATGCCCTATAAAACAATTAGGCTGAATCACGGTACCTTCACCAATAGTAGCCGAAGCCTCAATACTGACGTTAGCCGCCACAAAAGGACGAAAATGCTTAGTAAGTGTATTAAAATCTCTGAAAGGATCATCCGAAATCAACAACGCTTTGCCTGCCGGACACTCGACTTCTTTGTTAATCAAAACAATAGTCGCTGCTGATTGCAAGGCTTTATCATAATACTTAGGATGGTCGACAAAAACAATATCACCCGGAGTCACCACGTGAATTTCATTCATGCCTTCAACAGCAAAATCATCAGCGCCAACATAAGAGCAACTGATGATTTCAGCAATTTCTTTTAAAGTATGTATTCTGGAAAATTTCAAAACTATTCTTTTACACGTTCCATATAAGAACCGGTAGCGGTATCAATTTTGATTTTATCCCCTTCGTTGATGAATAAGGGTACGTTTACCGAAGCTCCGGTTTCTACTTTAGCCGGTTTAGTAGCGTTAGTAGCGGTGTTTCCTTTAACGCCCGGTTCAGCATAAGTTACTTCTAAAACAATAGAAGCCGGCATATCAACAGAAAGTGGCAATTCGGTTTCGGTATTGATTTGTACCATTACTAAAGTTCCTTCTTTCAATAAATCAGGAGCATCAAGGATATCTTTGTTCAAAGTAATTTGCTCATAAGTCTCCACGTTCATAAAATGAAACTGATCGCCCTCAGCATATAAATATTGGAAATTCTGAGTTTCTACTCTAACCGTATCAATTTTGTGTCCGGCCGAGAAGGTATTGTCTAATACTTTTCCGTTGGTTAAACTTTTCAATTTCGTTCTTACGAAAGCCGGTCCTTTTCCCGGTTTTACGTGAAGGAACTCGATGATTTTATATATATCGTGATTGAACTTAATGCATAATCCGTTTCTAATATCTGATGTAGATGCCATTGTAATGTTTATTTAATATTGTTTTTAATTTTTAGTATGATCCTGAATAGCCTTTCATAATACCTCTTGACGAGTTTCTGATGAAATCTAAAATCTCATCACGCTCCGGTGAAGCGGCCATTTCGGCTTCAATGATGCCCATAGCTTGAGACGTGTTATAATTTTTTTGGTACAGAATTCGGTAAATGTCCTGAATTTCTCTAATCTTATCCGAAGTAAATCCTCTTCTTCTCAACCCTACCGAATTGATTCCTACATACGATAGTGGCTCTTTCGCTGCTTTAGTATAAGGCGGTACGTCTTTACGCACCAAAGAACCTCCCGAAATCATAGCATGATCCCCAATATGGATAAACTGATGAATGGCAGCCAACCCACCAATGATAGCGTAGTTACCAACAATCACATGTCCGGCCAAGGCTACACCATTTACAATAATGGCATTATCGCCAATATGACAATCGTGAGCAATGTGCGCTGTGGCCATGATTAAACAGTTGTTTCCGATTTTAGTTTGTCCCGAAGCAATCGTTCCGCGATTAATCGTAACGCACTCTCTAATAGTAACATTGTCTCCAATTACCGCAAGTGATTCTTCTCCACCAAATTTCAAATCCTGAGGCACAGCAGCAATAACGGCTCCCGGAAAAATGTTACAATTTTTACCTATGCGAGCACCTTCCATTATGGTAACATTGGAGCCAATCCAAGTTCCGTCGCCAATAACGACATTGTTATGAATGGTAGTAAAAGGTTCTATAACGACATTCTTAGCGATTTTAGCACCAGGATGTACATAAGCTAATGGTTGATTCATATAGTATTAGTTTAGTTCTTTTTGGCAATTTGTGCCATTAATTCGGCTTCGGCAACCAATTTCCCGTTGGCATAGGCATTGGCCTGCATGTGGCAAATCCCTCGGCGAATAGGAGAAATCAAATCGCATTTGAAAACCAAGGTATCACCCGGCAACACTTTGTGCTTGAATTTTACATTGTCAATTTTCATGAAGTACGTCAAATAATTTTCAGGATCCGGAACCGAGCTTAAGATTAAAATCCCTCCGGTTTGTGCCATGGCTTCTACAATTAAAACGCCCGGCATTACCGGTGCTCCCGGGAAATGGCCTACGAAGAAATCTTCGTTCATTGTTACGTTTTTTTGTCCCACCACATGACTGTCTGACATTTCTAAAATTTTGTCAACCAACAAGAACGGTGGTCTGTGCGGCAACATGGCCATGATTTTATGAATATCCATCAAAGGCTCCTTGTGTAAATCGTACACCGGAATTTGATTGCGTTGTTCTAATTTAATAATCTTAGATAATTTTTTAGCAAATTGAGTATTGACAAAATGCCCCGGTTTATTGGCAATTACCTTTCCTTTAATACGAGTACCTATCAAAGCTAAGTCACCAATAACATCAAGTAATTTGTGACGTGCCGCTTCATTTGGGTAATGCAATGTCAAGTTATCCAAGATTCCGTTAGGCTTTACCGAAATATGGTCTTTACCAAAAGCTACTTTAAGGTTTTCCATGGTTTTGGGAGAAATCTCTTTGTCCACATATACAATGGCATTGTTTAAGTCACCACCTTTGA